>JAADGR010000273.1 GCA_013152225.1 Calditrichota bacterium | reverse complement strand
AAACATTTCAACTCGGGTTTAATGCAAAAATCAGAAAAATTGAATTGGACCCTGACTATGACGTTTTCAGAAGACTGCAATGGCAGGAAATCACACCGAGTTTAAGTCAGTTTTTCGGCGCCAAAAAGCAAAAGTATATCCTTCCGTCTGGTGGGGATGATGCTATGAAAAGCGCGTACAAGAAAATGGCCTTGCAGCTTTCAAAATCGGATTCTGCAAATATTTTTGTCGATGATGAAATGGTAGCCAGCGACACGGCAAGTGCGATCATGATTTTCGCAAGTCCGGCGGAGAACAAAATCGTTTCGCAATTTGCGCAAAAGATGCCTGCTGCCGTTTCCATTGGCCAAAACTCAGTGTCTCTTTTCGAGCAAAAATATGGCGATAAAGATATTTGCAGTGTGATCATTTTTAGAAATCCTGATAATTTAAAACTCCCGGTTGTTTGGATTTGGGGTAAATCAACAGATGCTCTTGCGCAAATTTCGCGCAAAATTCCACATTATGGGAAATATGGCTATCTTGTTTTTAATAACGGCCGAAACATTCTTAAAGGAAATTGGCCGGTCGAAAATAGTCCGTTAACATTCACTTTCAAGTAACTTTTTAAAGCAGGTCTTATGCGAATATTCAAATGGTTACAATTTGCTCTTTTCATTCCATTTCTTGCCTATCCTCAATTTGTCGACATTATCGATTTACATCATAACACGAGTCAGGGGCTCCCGGCAGCGCCTTATGCAATCGGCACGCAGGTGAGCATCCGCGGAATCGCCACTGTTGGAACGGGCACTTATAGCTCCACAAATTTCGAAATCTATGTTCAGGACCAAACTGCAGGTATTAATGTTTTTGTCTACAATTCTATGCCCGGCAATGTCAGTCCCGGGGATTCGATTCAAATTACCGGAAAGATCAAGCAATATCGGGGTTTGACAGAAATCAGCGACGTAACACAAGTCCTTGTTATCGGTTCAAATAATCCGATTCCCGAACCGCTCGTCCTGAGTTGCCGGATGGTTAAAAATTCCTTCCAGAGTAATTTTTCCGAACCTAATGAGGGCAGGCTCATCCGCATTAATAATGTTCACGTTACAAGTTCGAGTTCTCCGACATTCACCATTGCCGATTCAACGGGATCGTGCATTCTTTACATCGATCCGGATACAAATTTACCGTTGCCGCAAGGACCGTTTGATGTTATTGGAATATTAAAACAGTACGATAATAGTGAGCCATACTCTGAAGGCTATGAGATTTCACCAAGGTTTATTTCCGACATGGTTCAAAAAAGCGGGCCAATTTTTGTCGAACAGCCTCATGAAATTGATATCGAGACCTCGGCTGTGACCTTTTCCTGGGAAACTGAAACAGAATCGACAACTTTATTTAAATTTGGGGAAAGCAATGCTTATGAATTGGGGGCAATCGGCGATTCAGCTTTGGTTGATCATCACGAAGTCACGGTCACAGGATTAAACCCCGCAACGATTTACCAGGGACGAGCGGTTTCATCAGATTCAAGCGGAAGCGCACAATCGGGAAATATTGTTTTTTCTACTTCATCCGATGAATCCAGCGGAGAAATTCAGGTTTACTTTACTCGCTCGGTCGAAAATAAGTATGCAATTGCGGAAAATGCACGCGGAAATACCGATCTTTCGAAGATAATTGTTAAACGGATGGATCAGGCGAAATACTCGCTCGATGTTTGTCTTTATTCTCTATCGCACTTGAACATCGCCTTTGCAATAAAAAATGCGCATGACCGAGGTGTAAGTGTGAGGATTATTCATGAAGCTGACAATAATTCAGATAACTTTAATTTTCTCCATGGTGCCGGAATACCTGTAATAACAGACAAATACGGCAACAACTCCGGCCATGGCTTGATGCACAATAAATTTATCATCATAGACCATCGTGGAGATTCAGACGGTGCGAATGACTGGCTGTGGACGGGTTCTGCAAATGCTTCTTATAATGGCTCGGCTAAAAACGCAGAGAATATGTTGCTCATTCAGGATGAAACCCTGTGTGCTGCCTATACCCTGGAATTTAACGAAATGTGGGGTAGTGATAACGAAACACCCAATGCAAATAATTCAAAATTTAGCAACCTCAAGGAAAACAATACACCACACCGTTTTGTGGTAGGAGGGACGTGGATCGAGCAATACATGAGCCCTTCGGATAACACGGACAGCAGGATTGTCGATGCTATCAATACTGCTGATCAATCGATCTTTTTTTGTATTTATTCTTTCACAAGCAATTCCATTGAAAAAGCTTTGAGAGAAAAGTATTATAATTTGCCCGGCTTTTGGCTGAGAGGTGTATTTGACAAGGAAAACATCAATAGCTACGGAGCAGCCTATCCGGACATGATTGGAGACGGTTCTTACGCCTGGTCACCACCTGCGGATGTTCATTTAGATGCCTTGCCAAAATTGCTGCACCATAAGTATATGATTGTAGATGCATCCCTGCCGGATTCCGATCCGATGGTAGAAACGGGCTCTCATAATTGGTCAATTTCTGCGAATACAAAAAACGACGAAAACGCATTGATCATTCACAGTGAACGGATAGCAAATCTTTACTTGCAGGAATTTGCAGCAAGATATCACGAATCCGGCGGCAATGGTGACCTCGTCACTGGAGTTGCTGATTTGAAAAGTGATGGCAAAAAAAGTCCGACAACTTTTGCTTTGTTTCAAAATTATCCCAACCCTTTCAACGGCACAACAATTATTCCTGTTAAGGTTCATCAAAATTTGGAAAATAATGCAGAACTTGAAATAAAAAACATCCTGGGACGCATCGTGCGAAGAATCGTACTTTATCATCCAATTGTTGGATTGAACAAAGTTGAATGGGATGGGAAAGATGACCTGGGAAATAGCGTCGTTTCCGGTGTTTATTTTTGCTCACTTACAGGTGCAGGCGATAAGAGCATAAAAATGCTTTATCTTAAATAGTGTGAAAATACTTGTTATTCCAGGCAAATTAAATTCTGGGAGTTAATAATGGCGAAAATGAAGGCTCTCGTAAAAAAATATCCACGGGAAGGACTGTGGCTTGATGAAGTACCCATACCGCAGATAGGCAACAATGATCTTTTGGTTAAAATTAATAAAGCAGCAATTTGCGGGACGGATCTGCATATCTACAATTGGGATGAATGGGCGCAGCGTACTATAAATACCCCAATGACGATTGGGCACGAGTTTGTCGGCGAAATTGTTGAAAAAGGGCATGATGTTTCGGGGTTTGAAATAGGGGAGAGGGTTTCCGGTGAAGGACACATCGTTTGTGGTGTATGCCGAAGTTGCCGTGCCGGACGAAGACATTTATGTACAAACGCGGTTGGGATTGGCGTAAACAGGAACGGCTGCTTTGCTGAATATCTTAGCTTGCCGTCATCAAATGCCTGGCACATTCATCCTGATATTCCATCAGATACCGCTGCTTACTTTGACCCTTTTGGCAACGCAACGCATGCTACGCTTTCATTTAATCTTGTTGGAGAGGATGTCCTTATTACAGGTGCCGGGCCCATTGGGATTATGTCCGTTGCCATTGCAAAACATGTTGGTGCAAGAAATGTCGTTATCTCAGACGTAAATGACTACCGGCTAAACCTTGCAAAAAAGATCGGGGCGACAAAAACTATTAACGTCAGCAAGTCATCCATCGAAGAAGGTATGAAAGAACTCGGAATGATTGGTTTTGATATTGGTTTGGAAATGTCAGGGAACCCAACCGCGTTCGAATCCATGCTGGAAAATATGTACCATGGCGGGAGAATTTCGCTGCTTGGCATTCTTCCGAGAATGACGCAGATAGATTGGGATCAAGTCATTTTTAAAGGACTGTTCATAAAAGGCATTTATGGCAGAGAAATCTGGGAGACGTGGTATAAAATGCAAACCATGCTGCAAAGTGGTCTGGATATTTCCCCGGTTCTTACCCACAAGTTTAAATTGGATAAATTTCAGAATGGCTTTGATGTTATGCGCAGCGGTGAATGTGGTAAAGTTATACTTGATATTGAATGAATTCTTTATGCACTAACTTTTTCCATTTAAACGTACGGAGGGACAAAATGTACGGGAAAATTAAAACTGATATTATAGAAAAATTGGACGAAATACGACAAGCCGGACTGTATAAAGATGAACGAGTTATTGTTGGACCGCAGGCTGCAAGCATCACAGTAAAATCCGGAAAAAAAGTATTAAACTTTTGTTCGAATAATTATCTGGGTTTGGCAAATCACCCAAGTGTTATACAAGCAGCGCACGATACGCTGGACCGATGGGGATTTGGCATGTCCTCGGTCAGGTTCATTTGCGGCACCCTGGAGATACATAAAGAATTAGAAGAAAAGGTTTCTGAATTCCTGGGAACAGAAGATACTATTCTTTACGCCGCCTGCTTTGATGCAAATGGAGGTGTTTTCGAACCCTTTTTGGATAAGGAAAGCTCAGTGATTACAGATGCGCTCAATCATGCATCAATAATTGATGGCATACGTCTCACAAAAGCACAACGATTCATTTATCAGCATAACGATATGGACGACCTTGAGGAAAAACTAAAAAGTGCTGGAAATGCAAAATTTCGCCTTATCGCCACAGATGGCGTTTTTTCAATGGACGGAGAAATAGCAAAATTAGCGGAGATTGTTACACTTGCAGAAAAATATGATGCACTCGTTATGGTTGATGACAGCCACGCCAGCGGATTTATTGGTAAATCAGGCAAGGGCACACCCGAGTTAGCTGGCGTAATGGGAAAAATTGACCTTATCACGACTACTTTTGGAAAAGCGTTAGGCGGTGCATCCGGCGGCTGTGTTTCCGGGAGAAAAGAGCTGATTGAATATCTTCGTCAGAAAAGCAGGCCCTATTTATTCTCAAACACTCTTGCACCTGTGGTTACGGGAACAACCATCGCTGTCCTTGACATGCTTTCTGAAACAACAAAATTGCGTGACAAGCTTGAAAGTAATACAAAGTATTTCCGGGAAAAAATGACGAAAATAGGATTTGATATTAAACCCGGAATTCACCCGATTGTGCCGATAATGCTGTACAAAGAAAAATTAGCTCATGAAATGGCCGATGCTTTGTTGGAAGAAGGAATTTACGTAATCGGGTTCAGCTATCCGGTTGTTCCAAAAGGATTAGCACGAATCCGGGTGCAGATATCTGCGGCACATGACCAAAATCATTTGGATCAAGCTATTGCTGCGTTTGAAAAGATAGGCAAACAATTAGGTGTTTTGAAATGATTTACTCTCATTTAAAATTGTACTTGATATGACTGGTGTAAGAAAAAAAATAAGGGGACTACCCGTTTCGCCGGGAACTGCCATAGGAAAAGTATGCATTATTGGCACCAGTCATGTTGTTAAAAAACAAAGAATACGTCATAAAGATGTAAAAGGAGAACTTGAGAAGTTCAAGGATGCGCTCAAGCTAACCCGTCTTGAGCTCGAGCAATTAAAAGAAAAAGTTTCTGTCAGCATAGGTAAAAATGAAGCTGATATCTTCGATGTTCAAATATTGCTCACCGAAGATCCGTATTTAACCGCTCAGATCGAGCACAAAGTTGCAGTTGAGCATAAAAACCTTGCCTGGGCTGTTGAGGAGACGCTGCAGGATTCCATCAATTCTTTGCAGAAAATAGATGACACTTATATGCGAGAAAGGGCTGCGGATTTGAGGGACGTTGCCTCACGCATTTTGGGAAAAATAACAGAATCGCAGCGGGAATGTTTTATTGATGAAAACGCTGATATTATTCTGGCCTCGGAAAATTTGTTGCCTTCTCAAACTGTTGGAATGCACACGAAAAGAATTCGCGGCTTTATTACGGAACATGGAGGTGCCACCAGTCATGCTGCAATTCTTGCAAGATCGCTGGGCGTGCCGCTTGTTTCCGGTATTCTTGATCTAGCCAGAGTGATTCCTTTCGGCGCGATCGCAATTGTAGATGGTTTTAGGGGAGAAGTCATTCTTAATCCTTCTCAGGATAGAATACGTTACTTTCAAAAGCTTCAAAAGACTATTCTTCAACGTGAAAAGCAGACCGAAAAGCTGGCAAAACTTCCTGCTGTGACCAAGGATAAAGTTGAGATCAAACTTATGGCGAATATTGGTTCCCTGGAAGATGCGCTGCATGCAATAAAATTAGGTGCTGAAGGAGTCGGCCTTTATCGCACAGAACTGCACTTTATGGACAGACAAAGTTATGGTTCCGAGGAAGATCAATATCTTGATTATAAGAATATTGCGCAGAAAATGTTTCCGCATCCTGTTGTTATCAGGACGTTGGATATCGGAGGCGACAAATATCTTCACACTGACCTTTCGTATAAAGAGCCGAATCCATATCTGGGGCTCAGAGCAATTCGTATTTCTTTAAGAGACCCGGATATTTTTAAAACGCAATTGCGCGCTATTTTCAGAGCAGCAACGCTTGGAAATATCAAACTTATGCTGCCGATGATTTCGAGCGTTGAGGAAATTCTTGCTGCCCAAAAGCTCATTCGCGCAACTTTGAAAGAGCTTAAAAAAGCCGGAATCGAGCATAATCCAAAAGTACCATTAGGCATGATGATAGAAATTCCGTCCGCCGCTATCAATATCCACTCATTTTTAAAAATAGTTGATTTCGTAAGTGTGGGTACAAATGACCTGGTTCAGTATACTTTGGCGGTTGACCGTGGAAACGAGCAAGTAAGTTCGCTATATCAGCCTTTTCATCCGGCTATTCTCTCTCTGCTTGAGATAATTGGCAGAGCAGGCCAGGAATTGGGAAAAGAGACCAGCGTTTGCGGTGAAATTGCCGGCGATCCTCTGTTTACGGAATTACTTGTCGGTTTTGGCTTTCGTAATTTGAGCATGAGTGCGCCTTTTATTCCACATGTAAAATTAAGAGTTCGCCAGCTTTATACTGATGAATGCAAAAAAAGCTCACAAAAAGTGCTCAAATTTAGTCTGTCATCTGAAATTAGAAAATACGTAGAGAAACAACTCGAGGCAAATCACTTTGCCAAATAGAAAATCCGGCTACATTTCCCGCAAATTACATTCTCTGCCGTCGATGTAATACAAATCCGTATACCAAATTTTCTTCTGACCGATCTTCTTCAAAAAATCATTATCTTTCTGCAATCGTGTCGTTGATATTTCTAAAGTTATGGAGAAATTTTCTATAATTTAATATCTGCCGATTTTGTGGCATACCAGTTGCTTGAGAAGAAGCAAACAATAAATGTAGAGCAACCAGAGAGGTTTAAGATGAAGGCAAAAAATTTACAAGTTATCGTGTTCGCTTTCGTTTTATTTGGCATCATTACTTCAGTGAGAGCAGACAAATTAATTTTGGCAAACAACAAAAAAGTCCAGGGAGAATTAACCCTTATCGGTGATAAGTACCTGGAATTCAAGGTTGAAGAAATTCCTGGAGAGCCTGAGTGGATTAAAGTATCTAAAAAGGACTTGTTAGCTGTCGTAAGCAGTGCCGGACGGCTTTTGTACCCCAGGGACAAGTACGATGAAAACGCTTTAAATTTCGGCAAAGTTAAAATCCGCAACAAACAAGAAGCCGTAATCTTTTTAGAGAGAAAAAAAGAAAATCGCCAGGTAGAATTAATGATGGAAAGAAAAGATAAGGAACGCTTCAAAGTAGCAGCATTGGTTGGCGGCTTAAGCGGTCTAATGATTTGGGCATTGCTTGATAATCAGTGAGGAATTAACCATGGTGGAGTACATACCTGCATCAGCACTGTCGTTCATGGATTACGAACATGACGAAGAAGACACGAATTCGTATCGAGACTGTAGCTTTAATTCCATTTTTATCGATGATTCGATGGAAATAGATGAATCATCAGAAAAATTCATTCCGGAGTTGATTGATAATTTTATTAACTCAGCGCTCCTGATAGGCTTGAAAAAGGTTGAAATCTTTACCAGAACCAAACGCCGCCTTTTCAAAATACTCATTCGTCATACGCTTGCAACCAATCCTTATGTACGCGAGTATCATGATTTGTACTGGCAAACAGGAACTTTTTCTGCAACACTTGCTGAATTTTAACAACATCAATAATAATATGGGCGGTTCAAAATCATGATTGAGCCGCCTATTTTTAAGCAAGTATTTTTCAATAAACGACTAGGTTTCTATTCATGCCAGACATGGTAATACTGCATAATAATAGTTATGTTAACATGGGCGTCCGTTTTTAATCCCCAAAGTATTAATCCCCCTCCTGTTATTATCGCACAACAAAGCTCACAAGTTTTTTAGGAACAACAAATGTTTTTAAAATACTTTTATCTTGTACAAAAGTTTTAACTTTTTGATCGTTTAAAGCTGCTTTTATAATTTCATCTTTTGTACTGTCTGTTGAAACAACTATTTGTGCTCTGATTTTTCCGTTAATTTGCACGCCCATCTTGATTGAATCGGTAACCAGTTTGGATTCGTCATAATCAGGCCAATTAGCATCAAAAATGCTGATCTTTTGTCCAATAATTTCCCAAAGTTCCTCAGCCGTATGTGGCGCAAAAGGTGCTATGAGCTTAACAAGGTTCGGAATTGTTTCCGTTTCCAACAAAGTGTTTTGCTCCTGTGGATTTATATCCTGAATATAAAGATAAATTTCATTTACCAATTCCATGATGCGACTTATTGCGGTATTAAAATGAAAACGATCGAGGTCCAGCGTCGCATGCTTTATCGCGTAATGCATTTGTCTTTCGACTTTATTAAATCTCTCTTGTTCATTTCCCGACGGCTTGTTTTCATTAACCTGAACGACAAGTCGCCATAACCTTTTTAAAAACCGGTTTATACCTACAATCCCATCATCGTTCCAATCGCCACCTTCTTCATACGATCCCATAAACATCATGTACAAACGGAAAGTATCGGAACCGTATTTATTAACAAATATGTCGGGATTAACAACATTGCCGCGCGATTTGGACATTTTTGCGCCCCGGCTTGTGATTACGCCTTGATGAACCAGGTGCGAAAACGGTTCGTCAAAGTGAATGAGTCCAAAATCATACAATGCTTTTGTGAAAAATCGTGCATACAAAAGATGCATGACAGCGTGTTCTGCACCGCCAACATACTGATCCACAGGAAGCCATTTTTTAATAATATCAGGATCAAACGCTTTGTCCTCAAGATGTGGATTTGGGAAACGCAAAAAATACCATGCTGAACAAACAAAGGTATCCATAGTATCTACTTCTCGCCTTGCAGGCTTGCCGCATTTGGGACATGTAGCATTTACAAATTCAGGAACTGTCATTAATGGCGACGTCCCCTTTCCTGTAAAATCCACTTTTTCGGGCAATACCACGGGCAATTCATCTTCCGGTACCGGAACTTCGCCACATTCATCACAATAAATGATTGGAATCGGAGCGCCCCAATATCTTTGCCTGGAAATGAGCCAATCCCTTAATTTGTAATTTATCTTTTGCTCTCCAAAACCGTTTTCTTTAAAATAATTGATGACTTTTTCTTTCCCCTCAACCGAACTCGTGCCATCAAATTGACCGGAGTTGATCATTACCCCAGGTGCTTCATAAGCTTCTTTAAGTGATTCCGCACTCGGGCGGCCATCCGGTGATATGACCTCACGAATTATCAAGGAATACTTTTGGGCGAATTCAAAATCGCGTTGATCGTGGGCAGGGACTGCCATAACAGCACCTGTTCCATACGATACGAGCACATAATCAGCAATCCAGATAGGAATTCTTTCGTTATTTACAGGATTGAAGCAATAGCTTCCCGTAAATAGTCCCGTTTTTTCACGTTCGGTAGAAAGTCTCTCAATTTCCTTTTGTTTGCGTGTTTGGACAATATAATCATGAACGGCCTGTTTTTGACTTTCTGTGGTCAATCCCTGCACAAGCGGATGCTCAGGCGCCAGAACCATATATGTAACACCAAAGATTGTATCCGGTCTGGTTGTAAAAACCTCGATTGATTCGTCTTTTCCTTCAATTTTAAAGCGGATACTTGCGCCAATGCTCTTCCCTATCCAGTTTTTCTGCATTTGAATTGTTTTTTCGGGCCAGTCAATTCGCTCATGTCCTTCCAACAACCTTTCTGCATAATCAGTAATTTTAAAGAACCATTGTTCCAAATCTTTCATGATAACTTCGCTGTCACACCGCTCACACAAGCCGTCAACAACCTGCTCATTGGCCAATACAGTTTGGCATTGCGGGCACCAGTTTACCGGCGCTTTTTTGCGATAAGCAAGTTTGTTTTTATAAAGTTGTAAAAAGAGCCATTGCGTCCATTTATAGTACTCCGGCGAGCTCGTGTTGATTTCCATATCCCAATCATACATCGTGCCTATGGCTTTTAATTGCTCCCTTATAAATTCTATATTCTTTGCAGTGCTGATTGCCGGATGCACACCTGCTTTGATGGCATAGTTTTCTGCCGGTAGCCCAAAAGCGTCATAACCCATTGGTTCAAAAACATTATATCCTTGCATTCTTTTGAACCGTGCCCAGGTATCTGTTGGTCCGTAATTATACCAATGACCGATGTGAAGCTTGTCACCGGAAGGATATAAAAACATGACCAGACAATAAAGTTTTTTGTCTGTTTTATCAAGATCAACTTTGTATAATCGGCTTTTTTCCCATCTCTCCTGCCATTTTTTCTCAATGTTTTCAAAGTTGTAGTCAGGTGTCATTTACCAGTCCTCTGCATATATTAATAGTTCTCAAGCTAAAGATCGTGAATCTAAATAAATTAAAGCTAAAAAGCAAGATTTGAATAAATCTGATTTCTAAAGTTGCCTTGAATGATTTAATTTCATATATTCAATGAAAATTTACAATCATAATCATTAAAGCAAGGGGTATTTCAATGGCTATTGTAGCAGGTGTAGATTTTGGAACGCTAAGTGTTCGTGTATCCATTTTTGACAGTGAAAAAGGACGACTGGGGACCGCGTCGTTTGATTACGAGCTTATTCGCAAGACTTCCGATCCCGACTGGGCAACGCAAAGGCATATTGATCAGGTTGCAGGGCTTGAAAACGCTTTTAAAGGCGCGATAGAAAACGCGGGTATTTCAGGTGAAGAAATCCAGGCCATTGCAATTGACACTACAGGCTCGACAGTTGTTCCTGTGGACCAAAATCTTCAGCCCATCGATGATTATTACATGTGGGCAGACCATCGGGCGAAAAAAGAAGCTGCAGAAATTACGGCAAAAGCCCATGAACTTCATTTAAAAAACATCGAGTGGTGCGGCGGCATTTATTCCTCAGAATGGGGATTGGCAAAAGTGCTGCACTGGTTACGGAATAATCCGGAAAAGCGCAGTTCTTTTGCCAGTGCTTTTGAACATTGCGATCTCATTGCGGCTATGCTCAGCGGCATCAAGGATCCGAAGAATGTGCGCAGAAGTGTTTGCGCCGCCGGTCATAAATGGATGGCGCACGAAGACCTTGGCGGACTCCCGTCTAAGAAATTCCTGTCAGCGGTTGATCCCCTTCTCGGCGAGGTGAGAAACAATCTCGTTGGCGACTATGCAACTTCTTTTGAGAATGCGGGCTATTTGAGCGTCGAATGGGCGAACCACCTGGGACTGAAATCGGGAATTCCGATTCCTGTGGGTGCTTTGGATGCCCACTGGGATGCTATTGCTGCCGGAATCCGCGAAGGGGATGTTGTCAATGTTGTCGGCACATCTACGTGCATCATGGGCATTGCGAAGGAACTTGGATTAATTCCCGGCGTGAGTGGTGTAGTAAAAGGTTCGATTCATCCGGATTATTGGGGAATTGAAGCCGGACTTTCAGCGGTCGGCGACATTTTTGACGCCATTGCAAAACGAGCCGGTTCAGACGTGAGCAAACTTTCTGATGGTCTCGCAAACTATCAGGCGGGACAGACCGGTCTGCTTCGTTTTTCCTGGGATAATGGGGATCGCACAGTTTTGGTCAATCCTGAACTTTCGGGCATGACCATTGGTTGGACGCTTACGACGACTGCTCAGGATGAATTATTTGCAGCCATTGAAGGCACAGCATTTCATACGCGAATTATCCTGGAACGCATGATGGAATATGGTGTGCCGATCAAGCGTGTAATCAACGGTGGCGGCATTCCGCAAAAGAACGAGATTTTGAACCAGGTCTATGCAAATGTTTTCAATAAATCGGTGCTTGTACCGGAATCAGAAGTGACCAGTCTCGGGGCGGCAATTTTTGCCTTTGTTGCAGCGGGAACATTTAAGACCATTGAAGAGGCTCAGAAAGAACTTTGTCCCAGCTACAGGGTGTTTAAACCCGAAAAGAAAGCCACAGCAATTTACGAAAAACTATTCGAGATGTATAAATCTCTCTATTTTGCTTTTGGAGAGAAAAATGCCAAACCCGAAAATTTGAATGAGATTATGCCGGAGCTGAGAAAGTTAGCGGTTAGCGATGGATGTGAAAAGCTCAGAATAGCGTGGAAATATCTTTTTCAGCATCATTCAACTCTTTTAGTTTGCCGATGTCACGCCAATATAAAGGATCGAATGGTATGCCGATAACATTTCCGCCCTTTTGAGAATGGTCGATATAAAGATCGATACTGCTGAATTTCCGGCGCTCGTAATTTATGAATATCTTGGGGTTTATCACTTGAATTCCGCAAAAGGCTAAAAACTTTACATTTCCTTTTGGTCGGCGGATGAGATTTTTCGTCTGCAGATCAGGCAGGCCCCGACCACAAAATTGCATAGACTCATCAAAAAGCAAATAGCGATTTGTTTTTCTTTGCTGAACCGCCAGAGAAACATCCGAATTCAAGTGTTTGTGTTTTTCAAATAATT
>JAADGR010000272.1 GCA_013152225.1 Calditrichota bacterium | reverse complement strand
TTTGGCCCATTCCGATTACGCTTTCTGTTACTGCTGAACGGGGGAATGAAATTAAAGAGGGAGATGAAGTAGCACTGGTTGATGAGGAAACCGGCGATTTGATGGGAAGTATGCTGGTGGAAGAGAAATATGAGTATGACAAGAATCGTGAAGCAAACTACGTGTTTGGCACGGAAGATGAGGCTCATCCGGGAGTGGCAAAAGTCTATGCGCAGGGAGATGTTCTTCTGGGCGGACCTGTGAAGGCATTCAGCGAAGGAAAGTATCCTCAAGAGTTTGCAGGACACTATGCGCGACCAGCAGAAACGCGAAAGATTTTTTCCGAGAATGGCTGGAAAACCGTGGCTGCTTTTCAAGTGAGAAATCCCATCCACCGCTCGCATGAATATGTCACCAAAATTGCGCTCGAAGTGAGTGACGGTCTATTTATTCATCCGTTAGTGGGAAAGCTGAAGCCTGGCGATATTCCGGCAGATGTCCGCATGAAATGTTACGAAGTTTTGCTGGAAAAATACTATCCTAAAGATCGAGTTGTCATGAAAGTCTATCCCATGGAAATGCGTTACGGCGGGCCTAGAGAAGCGGTGTTACATGCAATTTTTCGGCAGAATTTTGGTTGCAGCCACATGATTATCGGTCGGGATCACGCTGGAGTCGGAAAGTATTACGGGCCTTTTGATGCGCAAAATATTTTCAATGAATTTAAGGAAGGCGAACTTCAGATTAAACCGCTGAAAATAGATTGGACGTTTTGGTGCTACAAATGCGATGGTATGGCGTCCATGAAAACTTGCCCCCATAAGCCGGAAGATCGCTGTATGATCAGCGGCACTGAGTTACGCCGTATGTTGTCTGAAGGCGAACTGCCGCCGAAGGAATTTGGTAGGCCGGAAGTCATTGAAATTTTAATGGATTATTACAAGGATTTGAAATAAGGATTGGAGAAAGAAATGGCGATTCAAAAAGCGACAAACATTACCTGGCATCAAGGCCATATTAGCAAAGAAGATCGGGAAAAATTGTTGGGACAAAAAGGTGTTACACTTTGGTTCACCGGGCTGTCGGGCTCGGGCAAATCGACCGTCGCTCATGAAGTTGAAAAGATTTTCTACGAGCGGGGACATGCGTCTTTTGTTCTTGATGGCGATAATATTCGGCATGGATTGAATAAAGACCTGGGATTTTCCCCTGAAGATCGGGAGGAAAATATTCGCAGGATCGGAGAAGTTGCCCACTTGTTTACTGAAGCGGGGCTTATTACTTTAACCTCTTTTATTTCTCCATATCGCTCAGACAGGCAAAAAGCCAGGGAATTGGCGAATGAAGGGGATTTCATTGAAATTTACGTCTATTGCCCGCTGGAGGAGTGTG
Source organism: Calditrichota bacterium (assembly GCA_013152225.1). Lineage (GTDB taxonomy): Bacteria > Zhuqueibacterota > Zhuqueibacteria > Residuimicrobiales > Krinioviventaceae > Hydrothermomicrobium. The sequence goes on along the minus strand of JAADGR010000272.1, from coordinate 11,203 downwards.
AGCGTCGAGATCCGAAGGGGCTCTTTAAAAAAGCGCGTGCTGGAATAATCCCTGAATTTACCGGAATTTCTGCGCCGTATGAAGAACCAGAGAATCCGGAAATTCGGCTCGAAACACATAAGAATTCTGTCGAGGAATGTGCCAAAATCGTAATTGATTATCTTGAAAAAAAAGGGATAATTTAATCTGTTCTTTACCATTTTTCTGTTGCATTGTGGACAAAGACGCCTTGTTGGTTGTATCATTTTGTGACACTCGTTTCGGGTAAGATCACTTTGTTCAAGACAAAGTCAGGATATTGTTTTGATGGGAATCTTATGATAATAGGTATATTTCAGATGTGAAAGAGTCACTGTAAATTTTTTGTATTGATAAAAAATTTGGTGGCACAAATGTTGCGTTTAAATATAGCTATTTTTTTTGAAAATATATTATTGTTTTTCATTGCAATGAGAGGGGTAGTTTTATGGCTGATCAAAGGCAAAAAATAATCATTATCGCTTTGTTTACAGTTATTTTATTAACGTCCTTGCCTAACGTTGCCGCTGCTTATGTTGGCCCGGGCGCAGGGTTTGCTTTAATCAGTTCCTTCTTTACTCTTTTCATTGCTTTTTTTCTGGCGTTTTTGAGCGTAATCTCCTGGCCCGTGAGAATGATGTATCGCATAATTTTAGGCAAGAATGGCTACAAGAACAGTAAGGTAAAAAAAATTGTCATCGTTGGGCTTGATGGACTTGATCCCGGTTTGGCGGATGAATTTATGAAGCAAGGTAAGTTGCCAAATTTTTCAAAACTAAGTAAACAAGGTAGCTTCCACCCACTAAAAACCACTTTTCCTTCAATATCGCCTGTTGCCTGGTCTTCTTTTCAGACAGGCGTAAATCCGGGCAAGCACAATATTTTTGATTTTCTCACTCGGGATAAAAAGACCTATTTCCCAGTTTTGTCGTCTGCCTTTATTGGCGGCGCTCCGAAATCGCTTAAAATAGGCTCTTTTGAAATTCCTATTGGAAAACCGAATATTCGATTATTGCGAAAAAGTAAACCGTTTTGGAAATTATTGAGCGACCAAGGAATTTTCTCAACTATTTTGCGGGTTCCCATCACTTTTCCGCCTGAGAAACACAACGGGCTACTTCTTTCCGGAATGTGTGTGCCGGATTTGCGTGGTACTCAAGGAATGTTCACGCATTTTACCACAGAAAATAACAACGGAGAAAATCATACCGGCGGCTTTGAATTTCAAGTCCAGCGTAAAGGAAATGTTATCCAGGGAGAACTGCCGGGTCCTCCTGATCCAATGAAAAAAGATCATCCAACTTTAAAATTGCCGTTTGAAGTGACTCTCGGGAATAGCAATGTCTGGCTTGAGATAAACAATAAAAAATTCGAGCTCAAAAAAGACGAATATACCGATTGGGTGGAAGTTTCTTTCAAATCTGCTCTCGGCGTTAAAATTTCCGGCATCTGTCGATTTTTGCTGACGAGCGTTGAACCTGATTTTAAATTGTACGTTACGCCGATTAATATTAATCCCGAAAAAGCGGCGCTGCCAGTTTCCCACCCAAAAAATTACGCCACCTATCTGGCAAAGTACCAAGGCGTTTATGCTACATTGGGGTTAGCAGAGGATACCTGGGCGCTGAACGAGCGAATTATTGATGAGCCCGCCTTTTTGAAACAGTGCTATGACATTCACGATGAACGCGAGCAGATGTTTTTTAATTCATTGGGTAAATTGGATAAAGGCTTGCTTGTTTGTGTGTTCGATACGACTGATCGAATTCAACACACTTTCCTCCGGTTTCTCGATCCGACCCATCCCGCAGTGCAGGGATTTAACGGCGAATACAAGCACGTCATTGAGGATTTGTATGTTCGAATGGACAATTTAATCGGCAGAGTCATGGAGAAAATCGGAGAAGATGCTGTTTTAATTGTAGTTTCCGATCATGGATTCAAACAGTTCAAGCGGGGAATTAATGTAAATAGTTGGCTGCTGCAAAATGGATTTCTCACATTGAAGGACGGCGCAGACGGGCGAGGTGAGTGGTTGGCTGATGTTGATTGGTCGAAAACAAAAGCTTACGGCCTTGGTCTTGCCGGGATTTATTTGAATATGAAGGGCAGAGAATCACAAGGAATAGTTTCGCCGGGAGAAGAGGCGAAAACAGTGAAAAAACAGATAATAGAAAAGCTTTCCGGGCTTGCAGATCCCCAAAATGGAAAGACAGGAATTACGGAAGTTTTTGACACAGCGGAAGTTCTGAAGGGACCTTATACTGAAAATGCAATGGACCTGATTGTGGGCTACAACATCGATTATCGCGCGTCTTGGGATTCAGTTACTGGAAAAATTGAAAAAGAAGTTTTTTCGGACAATGCAAAAAGCTGGGGAGCGGATCACTGTCTGGATCCGAGATTGGTTCCGGGCGTGTTTTTCTGTAATCGGAAAGTTAAAGAAGAAAAGCCGTCAATCGTTGATGTTGCGCCTACAGTGTTGGATTTGTTTGGAGTGAAGATACCGGATTATCTAGAGGGTGTTTCCTTATTAGATTGAAGAGAAGAGATGATTAAAAAGTCTGGAGACAAGTAATGTCATCCGAAAATGAAATGAATCGGCTACTTGACTTTCTAGGATATAGCATACTCCTTGGTACTATTGCTGGACTTCTTGCAAGTATTGGAGATTTGTATTTAGGGATATTGTTTGGTATCCTGAGCATCAATACATATTTGGCCATTGTCATTGCTTATGTTTTATTTTTTATGCTAATTAGTATCATTGTAAATTTGATTACCATAGTTACGTCGCGGCCAGAAAAGAGAAGAGTTAATTTCAATAAGCTGTATTTTATAGTAACGCTTTATCTCATCGATTTTGTATATGTTAATGGGAAATTGAATGGCTGGTTTAATTTCTTAAATTTAAGAGCCGCGGTACTTAATTCTATATTGCTGGCAGGGGTTATTTCACTATTCTTTATTCTTCAAAAAAGCAAAAGATTTGAAAAATTATTTTTAGAAAAATTGGAGTTTTTGACGGTTCTATTGATGCTATTTGCATCTATGGCTTTTTTTAATTATTATATACTTAATTGGTCATCGCCGTTGCAAAACAAGATGCAGGTCATCATGCTGTTGTTCATAATATTGGCGATTCCATATATTATTTTATTTATAATTGATATTTTATATTCCTTTTGCGCATCTTGGTTAAAGTCGGAGAGGAATATAAAACTGTTAAGTATATCAATATTATTGTTATTTATTTTGTCTATTCCTCTGGTATTTAAAAATTCTTGCCTTACGTTCTATAAAATAGAGGATTATCATGCAGAACAAAGCAAACTTGAACAATTGAAAGGGAAGCCCAATATTATCTGGATTGTTCTCGACACAGTTCGCAAGGACCATTTGTCATGTTATGGCCATCGTCGACGCACAACGCCGAATATAGAGAAATTTTCAAAGGATGGAATGCTTTTTACGAATTACATTTCTACCGCGCCGTGGACCCTTCCGTCACATGCATCCATGCTTACTGGATTATATTCGTCAGAACATGGCGCCCATATCGTGGACACGGACGAAGATTATGTAACTAGCCCTTTAGACGATAAAAATCTCACGATTGCTGAGATATTAAAAGAACATGGATACAATACTGCTGCTTTTATTTCGAATTTTGGGACAATTAACAGAGCACATAATTTTGAGCAGGGGTTTAATTTTTTCTGTGATGGTAGATCGTATTTCTATAGTTCTTTTTGGGGGTTGCTTGCTTTTAATGTTAATTTTCTACAAAACTTTAAAGATAATCCAATATTTAGAATAAACAAATATAGACTTTCACCAGAGATCAATAAAACGATACTGATATGGCTCAAAAAAAATCGCACATCCCCATTTTTTCTGTTTATAAACTACATGGAAGCTCATAGCGGTACAAATTATTTACCCAAACCATATAGTTCCTTATATGATTTTAGCTGGCAAAAATGGCTCAATGGAAGTAGTGGGAATACAGCCGAAAAGCAAAAGATAAAGTTTGATTGGTATGACTGTCGGATAACATATTTGGATCACCATATTGGGCAATTATTTACGAAACTAAAAGAGTTAAATTTATATGATAACGCAATTATTGTGGTCGTTGCTGATCATGGTGAATTGTTTGGAGAACATGGTTCGTATGGGCATGTTACTGATCTCTATAATGAGTTAATTAATGTGCCATTAATTGTAAAATATCCTAACTATTTAAACAAACAAGGAGTAGAAAATAAATACGTTCAAACAGTTGATATCATGCCGGAAATTTTATTCACATTGGAGATGACTCTCCCTGAAGGGATCAGCGGTCAACCATTTAATAAAGTAGATCATCAAATTATAGCAGAATTATTTAAAAATAAAAAGATTGCACACAAAGATTTTAAAAGATATTATCGTGATTTAAAAGCTATTTTCTCACTAGACAGCAGTGCTTTTAAATATATAAAATCTTCGAATGAGCGCAATGAATTGTACAATTTATTGATTGACCCGCATGAAACAAATAATATTATTAATTCAAAAGAAAAAATTGTCCGTGATTTAGACAGCAAGCTAATTGATTGGATAAGTTCTCTGAGGCATTTAAAAAAAAGAACAAATAAAAATAAAAAGATTAGCAGTGAATTAAAGAAAAACCTGAAAGCTTTAGGTTACATAAAATGACTTTTAAATGAAACATCTTATAATCTATAAACTTATCTGTTTTGATGGTAATGGCTCGGGAGTGAAATTTGAAGGAAATTATTAAAGAAAGTCTCATTTGAAGCAGACATCAACATAAAGGTCTTTATTGGATGTAGAATTAGTTTGATCGAATTGAAGTTTGATATTGTATTTCATATTGAACAATAACTCAATTCCCATTTAATCGCAAGGAGAAAAAGATGTCCCATCATAAGAAAATAGCTCTTGCACAAATATGGGCAGTTTTATCCGCGTTAGTTTTAGGAGTAGCAAATAGTATTTATATTATTAGCTCATCTCCACATTTATTCTGGAATATTTTAGATAGAATTTCATTTATAGCATTTAGTATACTATTATATCTATTTTTTGGTGGAATTGTCGGGCTAGTAATAACTTTGTTTCCGGCCAAAAAATTATTTAAACTAGATGGGTTTGATAAATTATCTTCGCTACATATTAGTGTTTTTTTCTCTTTTGTTATTGGATTCTGGTTTGTTGCTGAATTTATTAAATTTTCGTTGTTTGGCACTCGGTTGATTAGGAATTTGAGTGTTTTGTTAGGTACCGCTTTTGCAATGTTTTTTGTTGCCTGGCTACTTTATTGTTTTTTGACAAAAATGCTAATTGGGAAGAAACTAGATAAAATTGTACTTTCATTGATTAATAAAAACGTTTTTGGGGCTATTGTGTTATTTTCGTTTGTTCTTGTTTTTGTGAATGTTATAATAAATGGTTACATTATAAATCCTAAATTTTCCAATGCGAAAAAACCCAATATTATTTTGATTTCATTAGATACTCTAAGCGCACGTCATGTGAGTTGTCTTGGGTATGAAAGATTGACCACACCGAATATTGATGAGTTTGCCAAAAGCGGGGTTCTTTTTGAAAATGCGACTTCACAAGCAAAGTGGACGTTGCCCTCGCATACTTCAATTTTTACTTCTGTTGTTCCGACAGCTCATCAGGTAAATGATGCCGAGAAAAAACTTAGCGCGCCTTTTGTCACATTGGCTGAAATGCTCGGATCAAATGGTTACTATTGTGGCGCTTTTGTTGATGGCGCTTATGGTAGTTGGATAGGCGCAATTCACGGCTTGGATCAAGGATTTTCATTTTATGAACATTATCCAGATCAATTTAATAAGTACGAAAAACTTTTCATTATTAGCCACGCTAAAAATTTCATTTTAGACTATTTTGCTAGGCATTTCAAATATCCATATATGCACTCCAAAATTATTAGCAAGAATGTGATAGGGTGGCTAAAACATTTTCATAAACAGCAGCCGTTCTTTTTGTTTCTGCATTATTATGACATTCACGCGGATTATTTTACTGAAGTTCCTTATATTTCTCCGCATCCTTATGATACAATGTTTTCATCAGGATATATGCCTAATTTCAGAAAGCTGAATCCAAACCGTTTGGGGGGTGCGCGACTATTAAGAGAATTATATAAAAGGATTGAGGCGGGAGAAAAAGTTTCAGATGTTTTGTCTGTCGACGATTTAAATTTTTTCATCTCTCGGTATGATGGAGGCATCAGATATGTAGATGATCAAATCGGTATGCTTTTTGATGGATTAAAAAAGATAGGCGTTTTTGACAAAACATTAATTATAATTACTGCAGATCATGGTGAGGAATTTTTAGAGCACCAAAAGTTCCTTCATGGACAATTTTATGAAGAAATAGTTCATGTTCCGCTTATTATGTATTATCCGAATCTATTACCGCAAAATATTAAAGTAAGAAAACAGGCTCGTTCAATTGATATTGCACCGACAATTGCCGATATTCTTGGATTAAAAAAATTGGACCAATTTCAGGGACAAAGTTTGTTGCCCTATTTAGAAAAGCCAGATGAAGATATGGATTTAATAGCCTTTGGTGGCCAAGACAAGCCAAAAGACACATATTGTTTTATAAAAAGGGGAAATTTGAAGGTGATTTTTCATTCTGAAGCGAGATTTCTTGATACTTTGAAGGGTGGAGAACCAATAGAATTATATTTCATTGATGATGATCCATTTGAAAAAATAAATCGGGCTGAGGAAAACAAAGAATTAGTTCAAAACTTTTCTCTTCTCAAAGACAAATGGATCAAAGAAAGCCTCGATTTGAGAAGAAGAATTGGTGCCGGAAAAAGCAAGGGAGTAAAAGTAGATAAAAATACAATCGAAAAGCTAAAAGCTTTAGGTTATATTAAATAAACCGAAAAGAGGCAGATTCATGAAACGCAGAGATTTTATCAAAAACGTTGCTGTCGGCTCTGCTGGGGTGGCAGTGTCTGGCGTTAAGCTATTCGCGTCCCCGCCGGCGATCTGGACGGGACAACGGACGAATAAAGTAATCATTTTGGGGATTGACGGCATGGATCCACGGTTGCTGGTACGATTTGTCAACGAGGGAATCATGCCCAATTTCAAAAAGTTAATCGATCGGGGCGGATTTCGAAAATTGGGGACAAGCCTGCCGCCGCAGAGCCCAGTCGCCTGGTCTAATTTTATCACGGGTAAAAATCCTGGCGGACACGGAATTTTTGATTTTATTCATCGGGATCCGCTCGAGTTTGTTCCCTATCTGTCAACAACCGGGGTGCATCCGCCTTCAAAAATGATTTCGCTTGGGGATTGGAGAATCCCGTTGAATGGCGGGAAAATTGAACTGCTGCGTAAAGGTCAGGCGTTTTGGCAAGTGTTGGAAGAAAAAGATATTCCTTCACTCGTTTTTAAAATTCCGTCAAATTACCCGCCGACGGATTCCAATGCAAAGACTATTTCAGGCATGGGAACGCCTGATGTTTTGGGCACTTACGGAACTTTCTCCTATTACACCGATATACCGCTTAAAAATGGCGAAGAGTTCGGCGGCGGTAAAGTTTATCCTGTTGAGGTAGTTGACCATAAAGTAAAAGCCCACTTGAAGGGCCCGGTGAATTCTTTTCACGCCGATCAGAAACCGGCAACTATTCCTTTTGTCGCTTATCGCGATGCGGTAAATCCTGTGGTAAAAATCATTGTGCAGGGCAAAGAAATCTTATTGAAAGAAGGCGAATGGAGTGACTGGATCAGAGTCGAATTTGAAATGATTCCCTATGTGAGCAAAGTGTCGGGAATTTGTCGTTTTTACGTTAAGCAGGTTCACCCTTATTTTAAATTATACGTTACGCCGATCAATGTGGACCCGGCGAACCCGGCGATTCCGATTTCGACGGGTGGTTATGCTGAGGAATTGGCGGAAAAATATGGCGCATTTTATACGCAAGGATTTCCAGAAGATACAAAGGCGTTGTCTAATGGGGTGTTTAGCGATGAAGAATATTGGGAACAGGCGAAGTTTGTATTGCGAGAACGGAAGAATATTTTTTCTCATGAACTAAATAATTTCCACGAGGGCGTTTTCTTTTTCTATTTTTCCAGCATCGACCAGGATTCTCACATGCTGTTGCGTATGCTTGATCCTTCTCATCCGCTCTATAATCCGAAGGCAAGCCCGGACGTAAAAAATGCTATTCGACATTTGTATAAAGAAATGGATGAGGCGTTGGCGCAGACAATGGCGAAAGTGGATGATCACACAACTTTGATGATTTTATCAGATCATGGATTCGCTCCCTTTTATCGGGAATTTCACTTGAGCACCTGGCTGGTGAAAAACGGTTATACTGCGTTGTTGGATCCCGAGAGGAAAGACGAGGGCGATTATTATGACAATGTGGACTGGGACAGAACCAAAGCCTATGCGCTGGGATTAAATGCGATTTACATCAATTTGCAAGACCGCGAGTTCAATGGAATTGTTGATCCTTTTGAGGCGCCGAAAATTGTAGCAGAAATTAAAGAAAAATTGCAACAGGCAAAAGATCCAGCTAACGGCAAGAAAATAATTCGTAACGCTTACCTGGCGCAAGAAGCTTATCAGGGGGCTTATGTCGATCTGGCGCCGGATGTAATCGTTGGGTACGCGCCAGGATATCGCATCTCCGACACAGCGACTCTTGGCAAATTCCCCAAAACAGTCATCGGCAATCGCAAGGACAAATGGAGTTCGGATCATTGCATTGACCCGAATTCTGTGCCGGGAGTTTTTCTTTCCAACAAGAGAATCGTGGCTAATGATCCGGCGTTAGAGGATCTGGCGGCGACGATCATTCGGCAATTTCGAATGGAACCACCGGAAGACATGTCTGATAAAAAGATTCTGGAAGATGTTCAAAATATTTAATTACAAGAAGCGGTTTATTTTGGAGGAGGGTTGCAATGCCGAAAATCAAGATTGAAAAAGAATTGTACGAAAAAATGAAACAATATTCCGATAAAGCCGGCTACTCATCTGTTGACGAATTCATTGCTCATACGCTGGAAAAAGTGCTGGAAATGGCGGACGATTCGACTTTGGATGATACAATCAAAGAGCGCTTGAAGGGATTGGGATATTTAGAATAGGCAGGCCAAAAGGAGTAAACGAAAATGGTATTTGTACTGAAAGTAATAAATTTTTTCTTTCAAATTATTTTTTATCCGCTGAAATTTGTGCCGGAAATCTGGGCGCTGATTATCGTCTCTGTCGTCACAGGCATCGTGATGCTCGTTGTTTTTCGCCATACGTCGAACCAGAAAGCGATTAAGAAAACAAAAGATAGAATCAAAGCCCATATTTTGGAATTAGTTCTTTACAAAGATAATTTTAAAATTATCTTTAAAGCCATTGGAAGTATTTTTCGTTACAATGGTCGGTATTTGCGCCAAACGATCATTCCGCTAGTGATTGTTTTTATCCCGGTCATTCTCATCCTGATTCAACTGAACTATCGTTACCAGTTTCGCTCTTTTTATCCTGGCGAGCGAACACTGGTAAAAGTAAAGTTGAATGGAGAGACTTCGGAAAATTTTGACAAAATTAAATTCCTGAATTCGCCGAATTATCGAATCGAAACCCCAGCACTTCGAATCAGTGGTGCAAGTGAGTTAGACTGGCGAGTGCAAATTTTAAACGCCGGTAAATTTGATCTAATATTCGAAAATGGGGGCGATACGATCAAAAAAGCAGTGAATAGAACGGATCGCATATCTGTTTTGTCTCCCAAACGCCAGAAATTTTCCTTTGCGGAATATCTTTTTTGTCCAACTGAAAAGCCAATTGCAGAAAATAAGCTCATAAAATCCATTGAAATTTTGTATCCTCACAAAAGAATGAACGTTTTCGGGTTTAACGTTCACTGGCTTGTTGTATTTTTTGTAGTTTCTTTGATAGCGGCGTTTGGCTTGAAGGGGGTTTTTCATGTAGAGATTTAAGAAAAGATTAAAAATAACTGTTGCACTTATTACTTGAAACTAATACTTGAGAAATCTTTGTTTTTCCCAAAGAATGAAAAAATCACAATAGCCTTTTAACTGCGCGATCCTTGCTAACATACAATAGCAGTCGACAATGCAATTTAATTTGATAGACTGATGTCAAATAAGCATGTTGATTTTATACTACCTTTCACCAATAGCAATGGCTGTTATGTGGTTTAAATAGCGGTCTGTTGTATTCTACAGCGTAGTTGACCGATTCAAATTCATATCGCCAGTGAACACCAAAAACATTAGCAATTTTATGCTATGATAGCTGTTTTGTCCATTGAGATAGATAGATCTAAAGAAAGTGGTTAAATGTTTTTGGGGACATATTCACCCGCAATATCATGCGCGAGACATTTCACTCGCCATGGCGCGTTAATGAAAAATGCGGGGATTCACCAGAACGGAACAAATTGTACTAAACACAATATTAAACGATCATAACTGCAATAATGAAATGCAAGCCCTGATATAGTGAAAATATGGATATTGTGATCTTGGCAATTTTAGATTTAAAATTATTCCAGTAGCTGCAATTCACTATTAGGAGATCCTTAATTTGACAAGATACCAGTTCAAGATTTTGATTGATTACCTCCAAAAGAGCAACAACAACTGACCGGTTTTGCACTAGCCTATTAATACTATTTTTACTGAAACGATTGGGCATAAAGATTGCGTGGCAGTGAATCATTTATTTGAAAAATAATTTGATGACACAAGAGAGGATTTTAAATATGAAAAAAATAAGAATATTTTCGACGCCTTCTGCCTATTTATTATTGAATGGTGTTATTGTTGGTTTGATTTTCGCATTTTTCTTTTGGCTTATTGATTCTAATGTTGTATTAGAGTCAGTCCGAGGTAGGAGTATGGGTTTTATTTTGGGATTTTTATTAGGTGTCGCAAGTTTTTATTCTGGTATCGGATTGTTTCATGTTATAGTTACTAGTCTAATATCAGGATTTATATTATTTTTTGCAGATTTTTATTTCGGCGTTTTGTTTACTTATGTGAGCTTCTCAGGGTGCTTGCAGATGGACTTGAGTTTGTTTTACAGTCAGACAGCGAGTTCCTGGGCATAGCGGGGATAAGGAGCATGAAGG
>JAADGR010000335.1 GCA_013152225.1 Calditrichota bacterium | reverse complement strand
AGAAACCTCGAACGCGTTATGATAGAAAGTTTTCGCGATGTATGGGATCTTGCGCAGAAGGAAAAAGTTGATCTGCGCAATGCAGCCATGATGATTGCCGTCGACCGGGTGGCAAATGCCCTTGCAGAACGCGGAATTTTTCCATAAAAATGCGCCTGTAATTTTGCGACGAAGCGATCTTTATAAAACAGCACGTTAGTCGACATCCAGATTGCTTCGCTCGCAATGACATTTTCTGACTTTTTACGAACGACTCATATGACGAACCCCCATTTTTTTACAATATCCCAGTTACGGGTGGAAACCTTGGGAGGTTGTTGAAAAACCGTTGTCAGGAACATAAACATAGAGTCCATTAAAGAACACCTCTACGGTTGGCCGATCAAGAACAACACATCGGCAAAAACGAGGGGATTAATAAGCGTGAAGCGGTGAGAAAAAGAAAGGATTAAGAAAATGAAAGTAAACTTTGCTCTACTTGCAATGGTATTTCTTTTCGCAGTTGTTTCAGTATTTGCCGGCGAGCAGAAAAGTCGTGTACTCATTTATACAAAAAACGGCAAGGGCTATGTTCATAAAAACATTGCTACAAGCGTAAAAACACTGCAAAAAATATGTGCTCAGCACGATTTGGTCGCAGATGTTTCCGACGATCCGTCTGTATTCACAAAGGAAAATTTGTCGCGCTACAAAGCAGTGGTTTTTTCCAATACAAACAATGAAGTTTTTGACACGGATGCGCAACGTCTGGCGTTTGTCCATTATATCCAGGCCGGCGGTTCGTTTATGGGCATACATTCGGCGTGCGGTTCAGAGCGGCAATGGCCGTGGTTCTGGGCAATGATCGGCGGAAAATTCCGTCGACACGCCGAATTGCAGAAATTCGACCTAAAGGTCATCGATCATGCGCATCCGGCGACAAAGTTTCTCGGCAATGTGTGGCATTGGGAAGATGAGTGCTATTATTTGGATAATCTGAATCCGGATTTTCACGTTTTACTTGCGGCTGATTTGAGAACCGTGCAGGATGATAAACGGAGTGAATATCCCGGCAAAATCTTTGGCAATTATTTTCCTCTGTCCTGGACCCACAATTTCGACGGCGGCCATGAGTTTTATACTGCATTGGGACACAAGATTGAATATTATTCTGATCCGAATTTCATCAGGCATTTGACCGGTGGTTTGTTGTGGGCGGTGGAGCAGAATCACGGATTGGACTATTCCAAAGCCACGGCAGACAAAATTGAACTGGTAGCAAAAGAGAAATAAAAATTGTGCACATTAACTTTTTCAATGTTAAAAAAAGGAGTGAGCTATGACATCACGTAGAGATTTTTTAAAAACAACTGCGGCCGGCGCTGTGGGCGCAATGGCAGCGCCGATGATTGTGCCTTCCTCAGTCATGGGCAAAGACGCGCCAAGCAATAAAATTAACATCGGGCAAATAGGCTGCGGCCGAATCTCTCGGGCGTTCGACATGCCGCAGACGATGCAATATAACGATGCCAGAATTATTGCTGTTTGCGACTTGGATTCTAAACGCATGAAAGAAGGCAAAGATTTTGTGGAAGAGTGGTATCGCAAAAACAAAGGGGAAACCAAATCCGTTGACGTAAAAATGTACGGCAATTACAAGGATCTTGTTGCTGATCCGGACATCGATGCGGTTATTGTCAGCACGCCGGATCACTGGCATGTGCAGCCGGCGATCGAGGCCGCGCTGGCGGGAAAAGACATTTATTTGGAAAAGCCATTATCGCTGACTATTGCAGAAGGACGTTTGCTGAGCGACATCGTCCACCGCACAGGACGTATTTTGCAGGTTGGTTCGCAGCAACGTTCCGAGGAACAATTCCGCATTGCCTGTGAACTGGTGCGAAACGGGCGCATCGGCCGAGTGCAAACTGTTAAAATCGGATTGCCTTCTGATCCGTCCGGTAACGAAGAACCTGAAATGCCGATTCCTCCCAACCTGAATTATGAAATGTGGCTCGGCTCCACACCTTATGTTTATTACACGGAAAAGCGAGTGCATCCGCAGAACGGATACTCGAGACCCGGGTGGATGCGCTGTGAACAATTCGGCGCCGGCATGATCACCGGCTGGGGCGCGCATCACCTCGATATTGCGAACTGGGGCATGGGCACTGAATACACCGGGCCGATTGAAATTGAGGCAAGTGCCGTGTTTCCAAAATCCGGTTTGTGGAATGTACACGGGCCATTTCATGTCAAAGCAAAATTTGCCAACGGCGCAACCATACTCATCAGCGATGATTATCCCACCGGCGTTCGTTTTGAGGGATCGAAAGGCTGGATTTGGGTCACGCGCGGAAATTTTTCCGTAACAGCCAGTGATCCGAAGACAAAAGGTCAAAATTCAAAGGCTCTGGATGCAAGCGATCCGAAGATACTAAAATCAAAAATAGGCCCCAATGAAATTCATCTCCATGTCAGTAAAGAACATCACGGCGACTGGCTCAAGAGTATTAAAACACGTCAGCAGCCGGCAGCTCCGGTGGAGGTCGGACATCGGGCGTGTACAAACTGTCTTTTGAGTCATATTGCAATGAAACTGCCGAGAAAATTGTATTGGGATCCGAAAAAGGAGCGCTTTGAAAATGATGACGAGGCGAATTCCAGGTTAGCGCGAGCGCAGCGTTTTCCGTACGGTATGAACTATCTTGGGTTGAAGAACAAGTGGTTCTAGTTTGACGGGATTTTTCTTTTTTATAAAAATCCTCTTTTCCGTACTTGTTAAGAGTTAAAATGTAACAAAAGTTTGTCATTGCGAGGAGTGAGGAACGAACGACGAAGCAATCTCATAACCGCCTGTAAGCCAAAAGATTGCTTCGCTTCACTCCGTTCCGCTCGCAATGACATAACTAAAAAGTATTGTTACAGACCAACCCTTATTTTAAAAACCCCACCACCTTTTCCGCATACCGTTCACCAAAAATTCGCTGGCTTGCAGAATTAAAATGCGTTTTGTCCCCGAGGTCGGTCAGACCCTCGGAACTGACGTAATCGGTGAAAGGAACTATTCCCGGCAATTGGGCAATGGTTTTGTTCATATCAGCACCTGATTGGCGGAATGTACCGACTTGTCCGGCGATGAAGGGAAGGGAGTCGCAGCCGAAATCCGTACGCAGGTCGTTTATCATTTGTTGTAATTTGGGCAGATAGGAAGCAGCGCGACTCTCGTCATTTTCGCCCTGATGCCAAAGGATTGCTTCCAGTTTGCCGGAACGTATGGCAATTTTTGTCCGCCGTACCGCTTCATTATAAAATTGTGTTCCCTTTTGCCATTGCAAAATACCCGTGCCGCCGCGGGCATTAACAACCAGGCCAATCTTCCATTGTGGAAAGACTCGACTCATCTTTTGAGCAAAGGAATACCCCGGTCCGAGTCTTTGCATCGAGAGTTTTTTGCGAATAGTGGAATATTTGTTCAGCGGATTTTTAGCAATTTCCCATTTGTCCTTGTCATTGAGGAGATAGACCCGCTGCAGTGCCGTCGAATCCTGTGCCTCAATTTGAGCCCGTCCCGCCATATTGGATTGGCCAATAAGTAAAAATATGTGCAGCTTGTCCGGGGATGATTTGTGCGCGCAGGAAAAAAGAAAGCCGATTGAAAAAAGAAAAGAGAGGAAGATAATTATTGGAATAGTTTTTCGGAGCATCATTTCTATCACCTCTTTTTAATATGGGATGTTATTTTCGCCATCCGCTGCCCTTCGGGCAGCCTGAGGCTTTTATTTGTATAAAAGATGTAAAATAGCAAATATTTTTATTATTAAAAGCAGTATTTTGTTTTCGGCAAAAACATTGAAACGATTGTATATTTGATAGTTACAGGATTATTATATGCAAAAATACTGTTAAATTACCTAACTATATCGTATCAGGTGATTTTCATTGGAAGCCGGAGGACAAATGAAGTATTCTAAAATATTGTTGGTGCTTTTTCTCAGTATTACGAGTTTCGCTGCAGCTCGTCCTGAAAAAACAGCTTACATCCGTTCCCTCATTTCGGGAGATCCGGTTATTCGGGATGTTGTGCAAAAGGCGCCATTTTATACGCAGACCGTGGAAGCATATTTATATCGCATTTCAATTGACGACGATCCGCAACCGATTCTGCGGGAATTTGCCGCGAATCTGAGGCATTATGAACCGGGACTAGATGTTCAAAAATACATCTTGGAAAAATCGGGTTTAAAAAAGTCGGCATCTTTTAAAGCAGATGAAAATTATTCTACCAAAAAATCGATCGATTCATTTTTAGCATCTGCAAAGCGTGTCAACGACACAGATAAAAATTGCTGGCAGGTTGCATTTGCTATCGACGAAAGCAGCGGTTTGATCCTCGCCGTGTGGCAGGATGAAAGAACCGGTGCAGATAATCCGGATATTTACGGGCAGTTTTTCGATCTTGCATTGTATCCTTTGGGACAGAATTTTCGCGTTCATAGCGATAACAGCGGCGCTGCGCAATCCAATCCATCTGTTGCCGCAAAATCGGATGGTGGATTTGTTGTTGTGTGGGAAGATTATCGCTACAGCAATGCAGCCATCTATTCACGCTGTTTCGATGCTCTGAGAAATCCGGTTGGCAATGACTCGATCGTCTTTTCACAGCCGCAATACCCGCAGTTATCACCGGATGTTGCCGCGGATGGCGAAGGAAATTTTACTGTCGTCTGGCTGCAAAATGAAAATTATGATTTTAATGTCTATGCACGCAAGTTTACAAATTCACAGGCGCCGCTCGGCCCGGCCTTTAAAATTAATAATGATGAGGGCGGATTTCAGTGGTTTCCGACGATTGCTTCCGCACAAACGGGAGAATCGCTGATCGCTTGGGAAGATAAGCGCAACGGCAACTCGGACATTTACGGCCAGCGTCTGCGCTCGGACGGTTCCAAACGTGCGAGCAATTTTCAAATGAGTGATGATGCCGGTTCGGATACGCAGTGGCGGCCTTTTGCTGCTTCGGCTTCCGGGCGGTTTATTGTTACCTGGGAGGATTATCGCGACGATCCCAATGCCATTTATGCGCAGTGGCTCGATACATCTTTGCTGCTCGACGGTGGGAATTTACGCGTAGATGATGCCAACGGCGCGGGGGTAAAAGAATATCCTTCTGTCGCGCTGAATAGCGGCGGCGAAAGTTTGTTTTGCTGGCAGGACAGCAGAAACGGAAATTATGATTTGTTTGCCAGGAGATTCGGCATCGATAAAACGCCGCAAAATATGCTGCAAATTACCGGTGGAGAAACGGACGGCGACCAGACTTTGGGGCGTGTTGGTGTAGCCGGAACGTTGGCTACTTTTTTCTTTCTGGATAAAAATCCCGCTGATGATTGGCAGAACGTTTTTGCCGACCAATATGACTGGACTTCCTTGCCGGTTGAACTGTCGGGTTTCAGGGCGCAAGTCGACGGGAACAAAGTCTTGCTTCGATGGTCTTCTGCGAGTGAGACTAATAATTTGGGGTTTTCAATACAAAGGAAAAACGGACAAAACGAGTTCAAAGATATCGGCTTTGTGAAAGGTAATGGAACGACAAATTCCTCGAATCAATATCAATATGACGATGCCGATTTGCTGCCCGGCCATTATGTTTTCCGTTTAAAGCAGATGGACTTTGACGGCGGCTTTTCTTTTTCTGACCCCATCGATGTTGTTGTAAATTTACCGCAAAGATTTTCGCTCATGCAAAATTATCCCAATCCTTTTAACGGCGGAACCAGCATTGAATACGCTTTGCCAAAAAATTCTTTCGTCAGGCTGGAGATTGTGAATCTGCAAGGCAGGGTTGTGAGAAGCTTGCTGGATAGTGAGCAGGAGGGAGGCATTCACCGCGCCTACTGGGATGGCAAAGACGACGCCGGACACGATGTTGCCACGGGACTTTATTTTTATCATTTACAAACAAGTGAATTTAATGAATCTAAAAAGTTAGTGTTGGCGAAATGAGTTGATGGTTGATGGTTGATGGTTGATGGTTGATGGTTGATGGTTGATGGTTCTGATCCTACCAACATTTTCTTGAAAGTGCCAAAGGCTCGCAAAAGCAGCGAACCTGATTTATTGTGAAAAACTTGAAAACGCCCATTGTTTCAAGAGTAAAATAATTATTTTGTCCTTAATTATTTTGTCTTTTTTGAGTTCGTAGAATCAAGTTTCTTGAAAAGAAATTGCAAAAGTGTCCGATAATGAAATCCGAAATAAACATCGTGTAATCACCATCAACTGTAAACTATCAACCATAAACCATAAACCATAAACAGCTCATCATTCCAAAATCCTTTCAATCTCATCCATGGTTCGTTCCATCACTTTAATTGTCGTTGCGAATGGTTCTTCAGATGTCATATCAACGCCAACATTTTTCAACAAATTGATCGGATAGTCCGAACCACCGGAAGAAAGAAATTTCAAATATTGTTCAATGATCTGTTTCTCTCCGCGCAGTAATTTTTCTACCAAAAAGGTTGAAGCAGCAAAAGAAGTGGCATATTGATAGACATAAAAGTTATAGTAGAAATGGGGAACAAAAGCCCACTCCACGGTATAGCGGTCATCTATGCTGCAAACGCCTTCATCCGAGCCATAATACTTTTTCACAAGATCAGTATAAACTTTTGTCAATGTTTCTCCGGTCAGGGCTTTTCCGCGCTCGGCTATGTTGTGAATTTGTAATTCATATTCAGCAAATTGCGTTTGCCGGAAAACGGTTCCTTTAAATCGATCGAGATAATTCATCAATAATGAAAGCCGCGTTTCATCGTCTTTAAGCAGGCTCAATTGGTTGTTGATGAGAAGCGTCTCATTAAAAGTTGATGCGACTTCTGCAACAAAAATAGCATAACCGGCCGTCGGATAATGCTGCATCTTGTTGGAAAAGTAGCTGTGCATGGCATGTCCCAATTCGTGCGCCAGAGTGCTCACATCTTCAAAAAGACCATTAAAGTTCATCAAAATAAAAGGATGCACGTCATAAACGCTGCCATTGGAATATGCGCCTGAGCGTTTTCCGGTTGTGGGGTAAACGTCTATCCAGCGGTTATACATTCCTTGCCTGGCTATTTTCACATATTTCTTTCCCAAAGGAGCAAGCGAGTCAATAACAAGTTCTTTTGCTTCCTCAATCGAATAGTTTAAATCCAATCCCTTCACGACCGGTGCATAAGTGTCGTAATAATGCAACGTTTCGACATTCAACATTCTCTTTTTCAGATTTAGATAGCGGTGAAATGTGGAGAGATGTGAATTTACATTATCTATGAGAGAATAATAGACCTCTTTTGGGATATTATTTCGAAAAAGGGCGCGCTCGATACTTGATTTATATCCCCTTGACCTGTAATAGAAAATATCCTTTTTTATATTTGCATAAAGTTGGGTGCCGAATGTCGATTGGAATGTTGCAAGTTTGCCGAAAAATGCGTCAAACACGCGTTTACGATCCTTTCGATCAGCAACCGCACGATACTGACTGTACCCGGATTTATTGAGCAGAACTGTTTCGCCGCTGCTCAATTTTAACTTTGGATAAGGCAATTCAGCGTTACTGAATACGCTGAAAATGGTATATGGTCCTGTGGCCATCATTTCAGCTTGTGCAAGAATTTTTTCTTCGTTCTCAGACAAGGTATGTTTTTTCTTTCGCAATAAATCTTGCAGGAAAAACTCGTACACTTTGAGCCGTGAATCCTGCTGTAAAAAAGAAAAGATTGTTTTTTCGTCGATGGCCAGTATTTCCGGCTCGATGAAAGAAACACTGGCTTGATAATCTATCGCAAGATGCTCCATTTCTTCGCTGAAAGAAAGGTACTTTGCTTCACCGGTGTCCTGATCGAATTTCATGGAAGCATAACTGTGAAGCCGGTCTAATTGTTTTGAAAACTCACTATTCAAATCGAGGCATTCGAAAAGCAAAGCGGCGGATTGGCCTAATTTGTCCTTAAACTTGAGAATATCGTGCGATTTGCTGTTAAACTCGGTTTTAGCTTTTACCCAGGCATTATCCGACGGATAAATGTCTTCAAGATTCCAGGTGTTGGCCAGGTCTGTTTTAGCTTCCTTTGACTTTTTCTGAATGTTTCCCGATGGTGAAAATAATACTAAATTGTTGGTGTTCACAAAAACTCCTTCCCTGACGGCGGTGTGGGACTGTCTCTACCCGATAATATCTTTGATTTTATTAACAGAAATTCTTAAAATTTGGCTGGCTGAGGATATTGCTTTGTTCGACAAACAATTCGCGGCGTTCTTCCGCCTCCGGTTTCCAGTCTCCAGTGTCTCCCTTCCCCGTTCTCCGGAGTAATTTACTTCTCTATCACTCTGACATCCGGCGGATTCCAACCAACAACCGAGCCTTCTTTGACTCGTAACAGATATGGCGAGAGTGTGGTTCCGGGCAGCGTTCTGACATTGTCTTCAATTCTGATGGTTCCCATTCCCGTGCCCGCGCCAATGGTGCAATTGGAGCCGATTTCTACAAGACCATAGCGGAAACGTCCTGCGCCTTCATACGCGTGTACTGTAATTCGGCTGTACGCTCCAATGAGTGTATCGTCACCGATAAATACGAGTTCCGGACGAAAATGATCGATCCACACGAGTTGCATAATTTCAGTGTTTTTACCAATATGGACGCCCATCCAGCGGAAAAACCTGATTTTCGTCGGTGTGCCTTTCAGCACAAAAGAAATACCAACCTGGATTAATAACAATACCCTTCGCCATGTGGGTACATTTACTTTGCGCCAATTGATGGCATCTTTTTCTTCCGGCTTTCCCAATCCACGGACAGTGTAATGTCTTTTTATGGGTTTGAAAAAGTTTTCCAGATTTTCCCGGCCTTTAGCGGTTTTGGGGTTTAAGATGGTTACATCCACTCCCTTGCCACCGCTGGTTTTGCTGATGTAAATGGTGCGGTTCTTCTTTTTCCCCAGTTTTATTGCTCTGGAAATAATTTCTGTGGTTACCATCCTTATCACTTCTTCAGGACTTTTATCGCGGTATTTTTTCATAGTCATCCTCCAAATTCGATTCAGAGCAAGATATTGATTATATGAACATTTATCAAGCAGAAATAATAAGGAGGGTTTACTATGAGTACAAAGAATGCTTATTTGCAAATGTCTTTGTTTGCTGTAGTGCCGGCAGTTTTTGAATATCAGATTGGTTTTACGGACATTGCCGGTGGTGGAGATTCCGGTTCATCGATCGTTACCAAAAACGGCAACGATCCGCCGGCACTCGAATTTGCCGGTTCAGATGTTGCATCTTTCGGTAATCCGATTCAGGCCGTCGCGGATTATTTTGGCGTCGATTTTTGTAAATAACCGGTAGAGCTATTCCTAATTGCCATTGCCGTCATCGCGAGGAGCGAAGCGATCCCCAAATAACAGCACTTTGCCCGACATCCAGATTGCTTCGCTTCGCTCGCAATGACATTTATAATTTCTTCAAATAAATATTCCCACCCGAAGTCCGCAAATAAAGCAAAGGCCCGCCGCCGTTGATTTCCGCATTCAATTGGTTCTTTTTTAGCTCGCCTTGAACAGTCACCGGAAATTCCGTTCTGACGCGACCGCCGCTTGTCCTGGCATCGATGGTTGCTTTAATGTCCTCCGCCAGCGTAACTCTTACACTGCCCCCTGAAGTGGAAAGTCTGCATTCTCCTTCGGGTTGTTGAGAGATGGTTGCATTGACCGATCCGCCTGATGTTCGTGCGTTAATCGTTCCCATCACTTCATTCACATTGATGCTGCCTCCTGAGGTCGCTGCATCGACTGTCCCCTTTGCTTTTTTGATATTGACGGAACCACCGGATGTCTTGGCAATAACATTACCATCGACCTGGCCGATTGAAATGCTGCCTCCGGACGTTCTGATGTCTGCATCACCTACGCAACCATCCAATGTAATGCTGCCCCCGGACGTTTTGCCATCCACCGGCCCGGTGATGTTGCCGAATTTCAGACTTCCGCCCGATGTTTTGCTTTTTACGCTTCCCTCCAGATCATCGACGGAAATGCTGCCCCCGGCGGTACTCAAATCAACATTGTACTTTTCAGGTACGGAGATGATAAATTTTAGTGATATTCTGCGCGTGATTCTTTTCCAAAAACTTCTGCCGCGCTGATCAAATTTGGCAGTAACATTTACGTTGTCGCCGTCCTGGGAAAAATCGATGGTCAAGTCGTCAAGGATTTTTTCCGCTTCTTTTTTGCTAAATGCTTTGACTTTGCGAATGATCTGAACGTCGACCTTATTGTCCCTCTGCGTCGAAACTGTTATGGACCCCAAGTCTGCTTCCACTTGCAAGGTACCACCCACGCCAACATCGAACGATTCTTTTATCGTATCCGTAACTTCTGCAAGGCTGATGTTTGCTAAAAAGAAAATTGTAAAGATGAATGACCAAACTTTCAATTGTCTCAAGTTCATAATGCCCTCCGCTTTGTTCTTAAAAAAACATTGTATTTATTAAAGTAATTACGCAGAATTCTTGCGCCTGTTTCATTTGATTGGAATTATTTTTAAAACATCCTTGTTTTTATGAACAATAAGTGTGGTAGTATGTTTTGAATCCGGCTTTCGCCTGTTTTGTTCCACACTTCTACATGGGCATATTAATTTTTATCTTCGAGTCGAGTTGAAAATAAGAAATCATATCTTTCCTAATTCAATCCATCCCGGAACTACTTTAAATCCAAAATATTATTTGAGAAGGGAGGTGGTACGCGTTTCTTCAATAAATTAAATTTCCTTTAACCGTGGATTTTTTGATCAGGAGGCTAAGATGAAAAAGCTTGTTTTCGCTGTTTTGTTGTTAACTGTTTTTCTTTCTTCGTTTGCCTACGCAGATTTAAAATTTAAAAAGGTAGAACGACGCCAGTCGCCCAATTTTGTGGGCTATGTCGATAATGAAATTGTTGTTAAATTTGATCAAACTGCTGTCCGGTCGTTTGATAAAAGCGCATTATCTACCGGGAAATTTGGTGTGTTCGCCCTTGACCAGATCGCTTCGCGCTACCAGGCAAATCGAATTCGTCAACAATTTCCCGGAGCCAGATCGGCCACTTATCGCGGGAAAACGATTAATTTGGCAGGCTGGTTCAAAGTAAAGTTTGCTGCAAAAGTGGACGTTGATGCTGCTGTGCAGGATTTTTTGAATGCCGCCGGTGTGCAAACTGCGCAAAAAATCAGCATTCATTCTGTGGACGCCATGCCGAACGATCCCAATTTTTCCGATCAATGGCACCTCAATCAATCCAATGATCACGATGAAGATGCTCCTGAAGCCTGGGATATCCAGACCGGAAATGAGAGTGTCATCGTCGCCATTTTGGACACTGGCGTTCGCTACTTTCATAAAGATTTGGGCGGTGCAAATGCATCCTATGATACGCCCACAGATGTGGACGGAAATATGTGGATCAATTGGGCTGAAAAGAACGGCACCGCCGGCGTCGATGATGACGGCAACGGATACATCGATGATTGGGTCGGCTGGGATTTTGTCGATGGGGTGACCGGTGAATGGCCGGGAGAAGATGCAAGTACTCCGGACAACGACCCCAGGGATTTCAATGGACATGGAACCCATTGTGCGGGAAACGTTGGAGCGCTCAATAATAACGGTTATGCGACTGCTGCTGTATCCGGTGGCTGGGGAAATGGATCGTTAACCACGGACGGCAACGGCGTAAAGGTTATGGCATTACGAATCGGCTGGTCTGCTCAATTGTTCAGATTTTTTGAAGTCGGCTATGTGAGGATGGATTTTGCCGCCGAAGCTTTTTATTATGCCGCGGATAATGGTGCAAAGATTGCTTCCTGTAGCTGGGGGTCATCCAACGACAGCGGGCTTGGTGATGCTGTTGATTATTTTCTGGCGAACGGTGGATTAATCTTCAAAGCCGCAGGAAATGACAATAACGAAAACACCGATTACATGACCGCCCGCAATGACATTATTTCCGTTGCCGCAACAGATGAAAACGATGTAAAAGCCGATTTTTCCAGCTACGGAACATGGGTTGATATTTCCGCGCCGGGGAATAACATTTACAGTCTTTACCACGACCACAACGATCCGGAGAATGATTATGTCGCTTCCATGAGCGGTACCTCGATGGCTACTCCGATTACAGCTAGTGTTGCGGCGCTCATCTGGTCGCAAAATACCGGCTGGTCTGCAAGCCAGGTCGAACAACAGTTGTACGACAGCGCAGACGACATCTACGGGATTTCCGGAAATTCTTCTTACGCCGGCAAATTAGGTGCAGGAAGAGTGAACGCCTTTAATGCCGTGAATACCGGCGGCGGCACACCTCCGCCAATCGCAGAATTTTCAGGTTCTCCAACATCAGGTTGCGCTCCGTTAACAGTTGATTTTACGGACGAGTCCACCGGCGAAATTACATCATGGTCCTGGGATTTTGGCGATGGCGGAACTTCGACGCAGCAGAATCCCTCGCATCAATACACCGGTGTTGGTAGTTTCACAGTCGCTTTGACGGTAACAGGCCCAGGCGGTTCTGACACAAACACGAAAGCCGATTATATCACCGTTTCGGATGTTCCGGCTGCTGACTTTTCCGGTTCTCCGACTAGTGGAACGGCTCCTTTGACTGTCGATTTTACGGATCA
>JAADGR010000018.1 GCA_013152225.1 Calditrichota bacterium | reverse complement strand
CAACATTGTTTGATGTTTCCACCAACCCTGCAATAGTCCGGCTCATTGCCAACGGACCATGAGGAAGTGCAAAAATAAGAGCAAACAAAACGGACTGAGATTTTTCATCCAGCACTTGAGGAAGCGACTCGTTTAATTCTGTTACTGAAAAAGTAATATTTTTTTCAACAGGACTAAACTCGTGACGAATTTCTTCCATCGCTTTGTCGAACCACGTTTTAAATGCCGCTGTTTTGGAACCGTCGATGACGACCTGCGCTTTAATTTCTCGCGGAATAGCGTTGTGCTTATCGCCGCCATTAATTGTAACCAATTCGAGGGGGATTTCCTTATTCACCCGGTAAAGAAGGCGATTCAATATTTTAACGGCATTGCCGCGGCCTTCGTGAATATCGATACCCGAGTGTCCGCCACGGAGACCGGAAAGATGAAGTTGCAAAAGCTTATCGCCGGACGCCGGTTTGCGGTTCACCGGCAAAGTAAAATGAGAATCAGCGCCGCCGGCACAACCGATGGAAAAAACGCCGAGGTCTTCGCTGTCCAGGTTGAGCATAATACGACCCTTCAGGGCATCCGGTGAAATAGTCATTGCACCGACAAGGCCGCGCTCTTCATCGACAGTAAAAAGCGCTTCAACAGGGCCATGAACGAGTGAATCATCTTCCATGATGGCCAGCGCTGTGGCAACGCCAATACCGTTATCGGCGCCGAGGGTTGTTCCGTCTGCTATCAGCCAATCGCCATCAATCACCAGCTCGATCGGGTCTTTGTCAAAATCGAATTCCTTGTCGGAATTTTTTTCACAGACCATATCCAGGTGGCCTTGCAAAACGACAGTTGGTGCATTTTCATGACCGGGACTACCAGGTTTGCGGATGATGACATTTCCTGTTTTGTCTTTCACATATTCCAGCCCCAGTTTTTTGGCAACAGAAACAACATAATCGGCCACCCGACCTTCATCGCCTGAAGGACGTGGGATTTTTCGCAGAGCATCAAAATACTTCCAGACGAGCTTGGGTTCCAAATCTGATATTACGGACATTTTATCCTCCACACTTGATTCTGATTAGGTATGAATTTCATGCGAATATACAACATGATTATGCAAATTTCAAGGAACTTGTATCGCTATTCCACAAAAGAAACCCCATCAGTGATTTCATCTATTGTAACGGGTAATTGTTTGTCCAATGCTGTGATAGCCTCGGCAAAATGCTTTTTAGATTTTGATCCAACCAAAACAGATGAAATGTTTTTATTGCTTTTTAAAAATTGTAAAGCTACAGCGGGTAAAAGTTTATCATCGCCATTTAGCAGTTCAAGGATTTTTTTCACTTTTCGGACTCTGCTATCAGCATCTTCATCCAAATGAAATTGAATTTTTGGCGTGAGATATCCCATCGCCAAGCCGCCGCGTATCAGTATGCCAATATTTTTCTGCGCTGCTTCGGCAATGAGTTCTTCGCTTTCTCTGTTTAACAGGCTGTAATCAACCTGAATGATATCAAAGTCACCTGATTCAATGCAAGCATTCAGTATTGCTTTTGGTGGAGAAGCACCGAGAAATTTTATTTTTCCTTCGGCCTGTGCCTCTTTCATTGCAGCAACGGTTTCACCTGCTTTGAGAACTTGCTCGGGTTGAGGCCCAAAATGAATTTGCATGACGTCAATCACGTCGGTGCGCAAAAGTTGCAGGCTCTTTTCAATTGATGCCTTGATCGCTTTGTAGGAAAAATCGTAATAGGTTTCCGGCTCCGCGCTGTATTCGCCGCATTTGGATGTGAGAATAAATTCTTTGCGTCGATGACTGGTTCCCCTGCCAATTCGTTCCTCACTTTTGTGATAAGCTCGCGCCGTATCGATGAGATTAACGCCGCTGTCAAGAACAAAATCAAGCATCCCGATAGCGCCTTCTTCATCCGGTCTGATCTGGTTTCCGGCCAGTCCCAGTCCCCAGTCCCTGCCGATTTCCAGAGCGCCAAATCCGATGAATGTGACTTCAAGGTCGGTACGTCCCAATTTTCTTTTTTCCATTCAGACCTCCACTTCCAGTACGACCGGGCAATGATCGGAACCCATTACCTCCGGAGCAATATAAGCATCTTTTACCGAATCCACAAAATCGTCGCTGACGAAAAAATAGTCGATACGCCAGCCGATATTTCTGGCGCGTGCATTGAAGCGATAGGTCCACCAGGAGTATTGTCCGGGCTCGTCAGGGTGAAAGGTGCGGAAAATGTCCACATAGCCGTGTGCAATGAACTTGTCGATCCACTGGCGTTCAACAGGAAGAAAACCGGACGTCTTTTTATTTTCTTTTGGATTTTTAAGGTCGATCTCTTTGTGGGCGGTATTGAAATCGCCGCAGATGATCAATTTTTTGCCCTGATGGCGCAATTCCCGGCAATATTCCAAAGTCGCATCGTAAAAATCCAGTTTGTACTGTAAGCGTTCCAGGTCGCGCTGACCGTTGGGAAAATAAATATTCAATAACGTAAATTCAGGATATTCCAACGAGATGACCCGACCTTCGATGTCAAAGTGGTCTATATTAAATCCATAGTGAATGGACACAGGCTCGCGTTTTGAAAATGCCGCGACGCCGCTGTATCCTTTTCTTTCAGCCGAGTTCCAATAAAGATAATAGTCGTCGGGCAAAACCAGCTTGCCGTCCACTTGTTCGCGATGTGCTTTTGTTTCCTGAATGCCGAGAATATCAGGATCCTCCTTGCTCAGCCATTCTGAAAAACCCTTTTTGATTGCCGCACGAATTCCGTTTACATTCCAGGAAACCAGTTTAAAACGATTCATAGAATTCCTCTTATTAAAAAAGGCGGAAACATATTTCCGCCTTTTTCCAACTAGGTCACATATTTATGTGACACTGACTTACTTTACTACCCAACATTTACAGATTCATTTTCGTTAAATACCTTCCTCAAGCCTGCGCTTTTGGAAGAATCTTGTAAACTCCCGTCCCACATTCGACACATTTGCCCTTTAAAGCTGGCCGTCCATTTTTCATTGTTACTTTTTCGGGGTCTTTAATGTCCACTTTTTTTCTGCACTTGACGCAATAAGCGGTATCTGCCATGGGATGGCCCTCCTTTAGTTAGTTTAACTTTCTTCAAGCCGCCGAAGCAAAATGAATTTGAGTAACTTGTCGGCATGAATTATTTAGTCGTTTCGTTAAAAAGGATAGATTGAAATACCCAGAGCGAAGCGAAAACCGCCAACGCTCATGGCCTCAAAGCCGGTTTTTCCGCGGACACCGCCTGAAGCAACTTGCACTTCAAAAAATGCTGCAACCCGTGTTGCCGGAAAATATTCCAGACCGAGTTCCATATAAAACCCACTCCCCAATCCATCGTTGTTCGAACTCGAATTAAAAACGGATAACCCTTCAACTTCATTTACATCAAAGAACGATAACCCAAAACCATAATAAGACTGGACTTTATTCGCAATCGGCGGATGGACACGCAATCCAATGTTATACCATTTTTCATCCCAATGCGCATTCTTTAAATCCAACCCCGACGATTCATGTGTTCCGTTCTTTCCGTCCCGCTGAAATGTACCGTATTTAAGAACTATATAGTGCGCGGAAAATACGCGGACACCAGCAAAGCCTCCATAACCGGGACCCCAACGACCATCGTAAACGTTTTCAAAATCAGCCAGCGTAATTCTAAACTGAGATACGCTGCCGCCAAGCATGAAATTTGGCTGAATAACTTTAGCAATATTAAACTGGGCGAAAACAAAGTGCGGCATGAGCAAAAGGATGAAAACACAAATTGAACAGAATTTATTTTTCATAAGCTTACTATTATAATTAAACGATCATTTTTGCTTCGATGCCCTTCTGATAAAAATCAGAAACAACATCTGTGCAAGTAAAATTCCAACTATATCGGCAAAAACATCCCAAACATCACCGCTTCGGCCGGGGATAGGTATCTGGTGGATTTCATCAAAAATGGCAAAAAGAGATCCCAAGAGGATTGCTTTTCCAACGCCTTGTTTTAATCGAACAATATCACCTTTTACAAAAGCTCTGGACAATAAAAAGCTGAAAATAAAATAAATCCCCAGATGGCCCAGTTTGTCTTCAAAACTGACACCAATATCCGGCAGCGTTATCTTGGGATATGATGTTAGAAAAAGAATGACCAGCCCCCAGAAGAATGCCGGAAAGGTCCACCGATTAAACAATACTTTTTTCATTCCATCCCCCTTGCAGCGCGAGAATTGCCTTTGGAACAAAGCGGAGGATATCACTTGCCAGCATGCCCATCTCCCCGATTTCGTTTCTTGCTAAATCTCCGGCCAGACCATGAACGTAAACGCCGGCGCGCGCGGCTTGACCGGCATCCAGTCCTTGCGCGAGAAATGCGGCAATAACACCAGTGAGGACGTCTCCCGAACCGGCAGTGGCCATCCCTGCATTCCCGGTCGAATTAACAAAAACCCGACCGTCAGGAAAAGCAATGATCGTTGGCCCGCCTTTGAGTACAAGAACTTTATTCCAGGCTACAGCGGTTTCTTTGGCGACCTCGATGCGGTTGGCGACAATCTCGCCGGCCGACAATCCGATTAACCGGGACAATTCCCCGGGGTGAGGAGTGAGGATCATTTCCCCGCGATACTCTTGGATTTTATCAATAGAACCGGCACAGACATTCAAACCATCCGCATCCAACACCATGGGCGATTCCAGCTTTTCCAACAGCAGATGCACGAGATGAGCGGTTCCGTCATGTTGTCCCAGTCCCGGGCCGATGGCCACAACGTTTTGTTTTTGCAGCGGAATGATCATTTCCCGGAAGCAGCCTTTGTGCAGATAGCCCATTCCGGCATCGTCAAACGGCCAGGTGATCACTTCGGTAAGTTTCGTTTCCAAAATTGGATTCAGAGACTGGGGGATGCACAAATAGCTTAATCCTGCTCCGGCGCGCAGAGCCGCCTCACTGCTCAGGCTGGCTGCACCGGTAAATCCTTCCGATCCGGCAACCGTAGCCACTGTACCGCACTTGTTCTTGTGCGCATCCGGTGACCGAACGGGCAGCAATCGGACAATATCTCCCTTTTCCAGCAGCCACACCTTTTGCTGCTTTTTTTTCACAACGGCCGGCGGCATGCTGATATCGACAATATGAACCCGGCCGGCATATTCCCTTCCCGGTGAAAAGACCAACCCCCTTTTTAACAACGCCATCGTTGCCGTTGCAGTCGCACGGATCGCCGGGCCTTCCACTGCACCGGTGTCGGCATTTACGCCCGTCGGAATATCGACGGATAGAACCGGTACATTTTGTGAATTGATAAATTCAGCTACTTTTGCAAATAATCCGCGCAATGAACCGGCCACCCCGGTTCCGAGCATGGCGTCCACAATAAGAGCCGGTTTTTCGACTTGCGGAATTTTTTCAATAAAAGAAACCTTCTGACCCATTTTCATTAAAATTTCCAGATTGATCAGAGCATCCCCTTGAATTTTTTCCTGTTTTGCAAGAATAAAAACCCGGACATCGGCACCTCTGTTTGATAGATGCCGGGCGACGACGTAACCGTCCCCTCCATTATTTCCCGGGCCACAATAAACGTGCACCCGTTTCTGTTCCGGTCTCCCCAAAAGCGACAATGCTATTTCTGCAATTCCCCGGCCTGCATTTTCCATTAAAGTAATGCCCGGAATTTTAAGATCATCAATTGCATACCGATCCATTGAAGCGATTTGTTTTGCAGTGACAATACTTTTCATTTCAATATCCAATTTTTACTCGACAACAACTACAGCAACAGCAGAATTCATACTATGAGACAAGCTAATAAATATTTTTTTACCATGCAAGAATTCAAAAAGTTCCCCATGCAAATGAACGTAAGGCTTGCCCCCTTTGGAATTCAATACTTCCATTTCATGCCAGTGAAAGACCAGATTCTGATCCGTTGGTAAACATTTTATCATAGCCTCTTTTGCCGCAAACCGCGCGGCCATTGATGGGATGGCATTCGTTTTTCTGCGGCAATAATTCAATTCTTTTTGGCTTAGAATTCGCTCACTGAAACGATCTCCCCAGCGCTCGATCATTTTCTGAAAGCGTTGAATATCAACAACATCGATGCCGATTGCGTAAATCAATATCACACCTAATTTTTATTGCAGGTTGTTTTAACCCAAACAGACACCCGGAACCCCTGCGGGGCATCCGCGGTCTTGGACGATAGTCTTAACATAATATTTATGAATTACTTTTCCAACAACTTTTCCTTGCTTGTTTTTTTATTTTGATGTAATTTAATGAAATTAATAAAATCAAACAAACCCCGGTTAATATGCCAATTTCTACATCCGAGCTCATAAGTAAAGCTCTCAACAACGATCAAAAAGCGTATAAAGACATTGTCAATCGCTTCCGTGCGCAGATATTCAATTTTATTCTCGGCATGGTTAAGAACAGAGCAGAAGCGGAAGATTTGACCCAGGAGTCATTTATAAAAGCATTCAAGGCTTTGGATACGTTCAATTCCGATTATGCTTTTTCGACCTGGTTGTACAAAATCGCAGCCAACAATTGCATTGATCATTTTCGCAAAAGACGCTTGGTTACTTATTCTATCGATGCTCCGCTCAAGTCTAAAAATGGTGAAATACATCGCGATTTTCCGGATAAAGATGAACGGCCGGACACAGGATTGATATCCAAAGAAAGAAGTATTCAAATACAAAAAGCAATCGACTCATTGCCGGAAAAATATCGGAAAGCCATTCTCTTGCGCCATAAAGAAGATAGATCTTATGAAGAAATTGCTAAAGAACTTCACATTCCCTTGGGAACGGTCAAAGTGCGACTATTTCGCGCCCGTGAAATGTTGAAAATGAAACTACGGGAACACCTTCGCCCCTAGTTTTGCCTTCCAGGCAAGGTGCGCTCAAAATTCACTCCCATTCATTCTTTTTCTTTAAAAATTGGCTCAAACTCAACCGGCACAATAAATTTTAGTAAGCAAACATTTTATAAAAAATCCTTTGCAATTCATCTTGGAAATAGTATAATTAATTGTATAAATAAATAATTCCATGAACCGAGGCTTGACTTGCGCCGAATGATGCAAAAAGATCTGCACCGAGTCAACATGCTGCTCTCACGTTCTTTCACGCAGGGCCGGATTGATGACGGATACCAAATCACACACGTTCCCATGTGCAGGCCGGAATTTCTAGAGTTATATTTTTCTGGCTGCCCGGAGGGATGTTTCGTCCTCGAGGACGCCGGACAAATCCAGGCAGCGGCATTTTGCCATATTTGGGGCAAAACCGGCTGGATCGGCCCGCTGGCCGTCATCCCGGAACAACATCTTTTGGGGTTGGGGAAAAAAATGACAGTACAATGCATGGATTTTTTGAAAAAATCAGATTGTACGACAATCGGGCTGGAGACAAGCCCGCGCAGTAACCGCAATATTGGATTTTACGGCAAACTGGGATTCCTACCCAGATCGCTGAGCATCGACGTGATCCGGCGTGTTCCAACTCCGGAAAAATGTACATACTCCAAACAACACGACATAGTCTATTATTCTCGATGTTCCGAGTCCGAACGAAACGATTTTTTAACAAAAGTTCGATTTATTACAAAATTGGCGGCGCCGGCCGTGGATTACTCCTCGCTCATCAATCTCCTTCCAGGATTTAGTTTTGGTGAAACACTGCTTTTCCTGCGACACAAAATTCCGATCGCGTGCGCGATTTTGCAGACCATGCCAACCAGCGCTGAAGAAAAACCTTCCATTCTGCGCTCCATAGCATTTGTCGCACATCCCAAGGCACCCAACAGTTATTTCAAATATTTTATTCAGGACATTGAAACCTTTGCCACAGAACTAGGTCTGGGAAAAATCCATTTTCGATTATCTTCTCACGCCACGCGTACATTTAACTATTTTTTAGCTAACAATTTCAGAATCATTCACACCGATCTTCGCATGACCCTCGTAAACTACCCCGAGCAAGTTCAGCCGATGATTTTCCACATGAATCGATGGGCGTGAAAAAAATATTACTATACCGTGAATTGACAAAGGAGTGAGTTATGTCAGGAACTTATTTGGGATGGATCGATACCGCTGTTATTGTTGTTTATGCTGTCATCCTGGTTTTGATGGGAATTTATTTTTTCCGCAAAAGCCGCACGTCCGAAGGATTTATGGTCGCCGGCCGCAGCATCCCCTCGTGGGCCGCAGGTCTGGCAGTAATGAGTGCTTACACAAGCAGCATTTCCTACATAGCGACACCGGGAAAAGCATTCGACACAAACTGGCACCCGCTGATTTTTGCCTTATGCATTATTCCGGTGACCTGGCTTGTGAGTAAATACGCACTGCCGTACTATCAGAAAACAAAATTAATTTCCGTTTATTCTTTTCTCGAAGAACGTCTGGGCAATTGGGCCAGAGCTTATGCGGGCATCTCGTTTCTCCTTTACATGACCGGAAGAATTGCCGTTATTCTTTATCTGTCCGGTTTGCTGTTGAGTTCCTTTCTGCCGCAATCCATTATTGCATTGGTTCTTTTTATCGGCTTGATTACGATCATCTATACTTTGCTCGGCGGAATGGAGGCTGTGATCTGGACCGATGTTATGCAATCTGCTATCATGATTATCGGCTTGCTCTATGTAGGTGTTTACCTGTCGCTGAATGTTTTGGGAGGGAGCCATCCTCTCATTCATAATGCGATTGCAGCGCACAAATTCAGTCTGGGAAGCTTGAAATTATCTTTATCCAGCAGAACGGTGTGGGTGATGGTTATCTATGGCGTGACCGAAAATTTGCGCAACCTTATGGCGGATCAAAATTACGTACAAAAGTATGCGTCCGTAGGTAGTTTGAAAGAAGCGAGGCGCTCGATCTGGACGGCCATGGCAATTTACATTCCCATGACCATGCTGTTTCTTTATATCGGCACTGCGCTTTTTGCCTTTTATTCCAATGGAGGTTTGCCGGATGCCATTACAAAAGGAGATCAGGTTTTCCCGCATTTCATCGCCACGCAAGTTCATGTCGGGCTAAAGGGGTTAATCGTTGCGGCAATTATCGCCGCGGCAATGAGCACCATCGATTCCGGCCTGAACTGCTCGGCCACCATCGCGCTGCTCGATTTTCAAAAACGCTATTTTAAACCGAACCTGAGCGAAAAATCAAGTTTGTTTTTTCTGCGCGCGATGACGGTTGTCTGGGGTGTACTCGGTACCGCCCTCGCATTATTGATGCTCAATGCAAAAAGTGCGCTGGACGTGTGGTGGACGATTTCCGGCATTTTTGGCGGCGGCATCCTGGGACTTTTTCTGATTGCGTTTTTCAAAATAAAAATTAAAACATGGCACGGTGTTGTCGGAATTGTCGCCAGCATTCTTGCCATTTCCTGGGCGACCTTTGCCCGCAACCTGCCGGCAAATTGGCAATGGGCGGAATGCCGCATGGAAACGATCATCATTGGCGCTTTTGGTACAACAGTCATGTTGGTTGCCATCATTCTGTCCGGTTATCTTTTTCCCGGAAAAGAACAACCTGCTGAGAGATAATTTTGAGAAATCGGCTCCCCGCCGATTAATCTGATATCTATATAAAATTGGAGAAAAAAATGATCACTCGGCATTGCTCAAGATCAAAGCGCCAAGCAGGGAAAAGCTGAGCAGAATTATTGTGCACACGGAGAGTTTTTCTATGCCGATGAAAAATATATTTCTGGATGATAAACAGATTTCAAACAGGTTGAATAAGATCAATGTTGAGCAGAAGATGACGCTGAAATTTATTTTTTGACCAACTGATAAAAGAACCTAACGGATGAGATAGTTCATGTCACTTTTATATGAAGAATTGACATACATTCTTCGTGGATGCATTTATGATGTTCATAATGCTCTCGGGACGGGGTTTGATGAAGAGACTTATCATCAGGGTTTATTATGTCGGTTGCAAAAAGAAAAAATTCCTTTCCGTTCAAAGGAAAAAATGATTTTAAAACATAGAGGAAAGGCGGTTAAAGGATTTGCCATTGATCTCATTGCTTATGACAAAGTCATCCTTGAATTGAAATGTATACAATCTGATTTTCTCCAGCAAAATTATGTTCAAATAATTTCCCAACTAATGTGGCATTACAGCTATTAAAGAAAAAATCGATTTCTATGACATTGCCAGAATACATACTTATCTGAAGGCACTAAATTTACATGTTGGATTATTAGTGAATTTTGGCAAGAGAGCCCTCGAAATTAGGGGTATCTACGCCTGAGTATATCTTTCAATCCGTTGGGTTTTTTAATCCGTTGGTAACAAAATATTACATCGCACTGAGAAGTGAAAGGAGAAGCCATGAACGAAGAAACAGAACAACAAGAAGTACAGAGTATCGAACCGGTGAAAGGCCGAATCGTTTCGGTCGATGTTTTGCGCGGATTTGACATGTTCTGGATCACGGGGGGAGCAGGATTTTTTATCGCCATTTTTAAGCTGTTTGGCGGCAAAATGGAAAAGTGGTTTGTCCCACAACTCGATCATGCTGATTGGGCGGGATTCCATTTTTACGATCTTATCTTTCCGCTTTTTGTCTTTATCGTCGGCATGTCCGTGGTTTTTTCCCTGGAAAAGCTTCTCGCTACAAAAGGAAAAAAGGCGGCTTATAATCGCATCATTCGCCGTTTCATCCTTTTGTATCTTTTGGGCATTATTGAATACGGCGGCATGAGCCATGGCTTTCAACATATTCGCCTGTTGGGCGTTTTGCAAAGATTGGCTTTGACCTATTTCTTTACCGGAATCCTGTTCATCCATTTCAGAACAAAAGGATTGATTGTTGCCTTTGCTGCACTGTTAATCGGCTATTGGGCGTGGCTGTCGTTTATTCCGGTACCCGGCCTGGGGCATGTCTCGTTTGCCGAAGGGCTGAACTGGACAAACTGGATCGACCAGCACTATTTGCCGCTGCGAAAATGGGACGGCCAGTGGGACCCGGAGGGAATATTGAGCACTTTGCCTGCAATCGGCAGTTGTCTTTTGGGCGTATTCGCATCCCTGTTGTTGCGCAACAAGTCGGTTGAGGATATGAAAAAAGTGTACTATTTTATCGGCGGCGGTATTGCCGCGGTCATCCTCGGCTATTTGTGGGGATTGCAGTTCCCGGTTATTAAAAAAATCTGGACATCTTCTTATGTCCTCGTTGCCGGTGGTTACAGCTTTATCTTGCTCGGCGTCCTCTATTTGATCTTGGATGTCTGGAAAGTTCAGAAATGGGCCATTGTTTTTGTGTGGATCGGCATGAATCCGATCACCATTTATATGGGCAGAAATGTTCTCGATTTTAACGCCCTGGCCCGGCGCTTTGTCGGCGGAGAACTGCAGACCTGCTGCGGTGAAAAATTCGGCTACCTTTTAATGACAGCCGTTTCCCTGGCATTAACGCTTGTCGTTGTGCGCTTTCTCTTTAAAAGAAAAATATTCCTGAGATTATAAAACGACCTTGACCCCGGATTGGCCCCCGGCCTCCGGGTGTCACAAAAATCTTGTATATTTTTTTCAAATTTCAGGAAATTTGAAATACTGATTGTTTTATTTCGACTTGCAAATAGTAATGACAAATTCGTAAAAAGTCGAGAAACATGTCATCGCGAGGAGCGGAGCGACAGTTTACCCCGAATTATCGGGGAAGCGATCCCCACAAAAACAGCACCTTAACAGACATTCAGATTGCTTCGTTTCGCTCGCAATGACATTTTGGGACTTTTTACAAATTACTCAGTAATGGAGACGACCATGGAAGAAAACACAACACAGCCGCAAGAAAGCAAAAGTATTGAACCGATTAAAGAACGCATTCTCTCCGTAGATGTTTTGCGCGGATTCGACATGTTCTGGATCGTTGGCGGCACCGGTTTCTTCGCAGCCATTTTAAAATTGTTTGGCGGGAAAGTCGAGCAGACTCTTTTACCGCAACTGGATCACGCCGAGTGGGAAGGATTTCATTTTTACGATCTCATTTTCCCGCTCTTTGTTTTTATCATCGGCATGTCGGTTGTTTTTTCCCTGCAGAAAATTATAGCGACAAAGGGCAAAAAGGCGGCCTACAACCGCATCATTCGGCGTACGATTTTGCTGTTTCTGCTGGGACTCTTATATTATGGCGGCATGAACAAAGGTTTTCACAACATCCGCCTCGGCGGTGTTTTGCAGCGTTTGGCGTTGTGCTATTTTTTTGCCGGTGTGCTGTTCATTCATTTTCAGTGGCGCGGGTTGCTGGCCGCTTTTGCCGCCCTGCTCCTTGTCTATTGGGCCTGGCTTTCTTTTATCCCCGTGCCCGGACTGGGGCACACCAGTTTTGCCATGGGAGAAAACTGGGCCAACTGGATTGACGGCCGCTACCTGCCCCTGCACAAATGGCACGGCACCTGGGATAACCAGGGCATCCTCTCCACTTTTCCCGCGGTTGCTTCCGCTTTGCTCGGGGTCTTTGCCTCGCTTTTGCTGCGCAACAAGGCCGTTCCCGAGATGAAAAAAGTCTATTATTTTATCGGCGGCGGTGTTGTGCTCGTTATTCTCGGGTATTTGTGGGGAGTGCAGTTTCCGATCATCAAAAGAATCTGGACGTCTTCGTATGTGCTTGTCGCCGGAGTTGCCGGGGGATACAGCTCCATTCTCCTCGGTGTGCTTTATCTGATTCTGGATGTCTGGAAAATACAGAAATGGAGCATCATGTTTGTGTGGATCGGTATGAACCCCATTACCATTTACATGGGCCACAACCTGCTTGATTTTAACGCCCTGGCGCGGCGCTTTGTCGGCGGAGAACTGCAAACATGCTGCGGCGAAAAATTCGGCTACCTTTTGCTCACAACCGTTTCCCTGGCGCTGACGCTGGTGGTTGTGCGTTTTCTCTTTAAAAGAAAAATATTTATCAGATTATAAAAGAGGTACAGACCCCGGACGGCCGCCAAGCCTCGTCTGCGGAGTTTTTCTCGTGCCAGACATGTCCATTGACAATGGAGATTAATGCAGGGAATCTCTATTGGCAATGAAAGTTTGGCCGTGCGTTTTCAGAATCAGTGGCATTTGGGTATAGATCGAAAATATTATGCATTATTCTCAGTTTGTTTGTATCTTTAGGCGAACTTTTCGGCAACCCATGTTCTTACCGTCAGCGGATTGAATGCGTCTTAAAAACATTTTCACATCTTTTATCGCTCTTTTCTGGCTTTTATATTTGCCGTTGGAATTTCTCGTCTGGAGCCGTGTAGTGCGCTACGCAGTATTCCGGCAAATTCCTGTTGTTGAAACTTTTTCCAGTTTGCTTAATGATTTGCTTTGGCTGCCCCTGGCTGTGGCGCTGCCGATTTATCTGGCCTATTATGTAGCGAAAATCTCAGAATGGAAAATCATAAAAAGCCTGGCTTGTACAGTTGGCCTTTTCATCTTTATCCTCGGGGTGTTTCACCTTGACGTTTATTTCCGCTACCTTTTTTACCTGATGCTTCCGTTGTTCGCTTTGCTGCTTATCGACGTCATCAAAAGCCGCAAAATTAGGGGCTATGCTTTCTTTTACGTTATAGCGCTCGTCGGCCTCATTTTAAATTATCAGACGCAATTGATACCGAAAATTGAAATCGGAAGAAATCGCCCTAAACAGTCGCTGTCGGTGATGAGTTATAATATTTTGGTGGATCAATCGAACGAAAAACGCCTTGAAGCCATTGAACTGATTCGCCGTCAAAAACCCGATCTGGTTTTTGTCCAGGAAATACGCACCAGCGACCGTAAACTGTTGCGGCGCAGACTGGCAGATTTATATCCGTATCAGCACTGGTCGGAAAAGTGGGAGAATTATAACGGCGGCGTTATTTTTTCGCGCATTCCGTTTGTATCGACACGGAATGCAAATATCCACACCAAATATGCCAAAGGATACATTAATCTCAACCATGCGGTTATACAATGGAATGGCCGGAACGTTCATCTTTTTAACGTTCATTTATACCACAGCGGCAATGTTCTGCTCAAGCTGATCTTTGGACGAATAACGTTGAACCGCTTTTTAACTGACAGCGAGTCAAGCTACTTTCGCCACATTGATGAAGCAAAACAAATTGCGGAACGAATATCCCGGGTGGATGAGCCGGTCATTTTCGCCGGGGATTTCAATGATACGCCGAACAGTTTTGTTTACCATATTTTTGCAAAAAAATTACAAAATGCATTCAGGACAGCCGGTTGGGGATTGGGGACAACTTTTGGATACATAAGTTTGCTCGACAGTGTGCCGACAATTCTCAGGCCGTTTGTTTTTAATTTTTTGCGCATCGACCATATCTTTTGTTCAAATCATTTTAAAATAGTCAAATCAACTGTGTTGCATTCCAATGCTTCCGACCACGAGCCGCAGATTGCAGTTATTACTTTGAAATGATACTTGTTCAGGGGTGTGTTGCAAATATACTTTAGTCTTGTCATTGCGAGCGAAACGAAGTGGAGCGAAGCAATCTCATACTTAACAGGCGGTTACGAGATTGCCTCGTCGTTCGTTACTCACTCCTCGCAATGACATTTGGGGATTTTTTACGAGCAACTCAGAAATCA
Organism: Calditrichota bacterium; assembly: GCA_013152225.1. Classification (GTDB taxonomy): domain Bacteria; phylum Zhuqueibacterota; class Zhuqueibacteria; order Residuimicrobiales; family Krinioviventaceae; genus Hydrothermomicrobium. Next base: position 2,127 of record JAADGR010000018.1, on the reverse strand, counting down.
ATGAGGATTGAGAATGGCATCAAAAACACAAGAATACTCGATTAAAAAAATAGATTTCGATCTTGACAATATTGCCGAACCCGAAATTTGGGATTCGGTTGCGCACCTCAGGATTGAAAATTATTTATGGCTGGATAACGGCTATAAACCCAAAGTGGAAATAAAGGCTTTGCATTCCTCCCAATCCATTTATATCTTTTTCAAGGTATTTGAAAAAATGATAAAAGCACAACATACTCATTTTGGTGATCCGGTTTACAAAGACAGTTGCGTGGAATTTTTCTTCAATCCGTTTCCTGAAAAATCGAACGACTATTTCAACTTTGAAATGAACGCCATCGGCACCCTTTTGATTGGCGTTGGCGAGGGCAGGAACAGAAGGTTTTTGCAAAAACAAGAGGCCCGGGATATCGAGATCATTCCTTCCGTCAAATCGCCGGTTAACGGTTTTCACGGAGCAGACTTTTGGACAATTTATCTGAAAATTCCTGTCGGAATTTTTGAAAAACATTGCCGGATACCGTTTTCCACGCCTCGTCACGCCATGGGCAATTTTTACAAATGCGGCGACGAGACCGAGTTTGAACATTATGGGGCGTGGAATCGAATTGAAAATCCGACTCCTGATTTTCATCTTGCAAAATACTTTGGGAAAATTAATTTTAGCGATTGATATCCGGCATTAAATTTATTTCTGGGATATTATTTTGCTTGTTGCAAGTCTGAATTAACAAATTAGTCATTCAATAATTTTGTCCTTCATCATTTTGTCTTAAAAATTAATAGCAAAGTAGCAACGTACTATTCTTATCCACTCCATTTGATATAGACCCAATTTTCTTATAATTCTTTTGCGGCTTGTCTGGGTCAGGTTTTTAGAAAACATTCAAGTAAAACTTGAAAAAATGAGGAAAATTATGAAACGATCAATTTTTCCGTTCGCTTGTATTTTACTGATCTTTTTCAGCCGGAATATTTTAGCTCAGGACCTTGATTTGCTTGCTGCGTATAACGGCGATTTTGAAAATGGTTTTACATCCTGGCGATTTTTCGAGGTACCGAACAATATCGGCAGCAAGGCCGAGATCACCACAACGGATGTAGCGCACGGCAGCAAGGCCGTCAAAATCACTTTTGTCCCGGCGGATGCTTCGGTCATCGACCGCGGTTTTGATAACTGGGATGCGAACGTGCCGGTCATCGGCGGCGTGAAATATACCGCTCACGTGACGGCAAAAGCGAACGGTGCAACTGAACTCTATCTCAGCATCGTGTTCGGATTCTTTGACGGCAGCCGCAATGTCATTGACCAGGGTTCGGAACAAGTTCTGCTGAGCAACACGTATCAGGATTTTACCATTGAAAGGACGGCGCCCGCAGAAGCCGCAACGTGTTGGATTGCTTTCCGCATGTATGATGAGAACGGAGCGCGCGTCGGCGGTGTGCTTTATCTGGACAATGTGCAGCTTTTCGGCCAAGGCCAAACGCAAACCGTGCTCCGTCCCCGCGTCATGCCAACCCAATTACCCTCGGACGACGTCCCCATCGCCGGCATCGACGTGACCGAAGCGCCGTTTAATGCAAAAAATGATGGTTCCGAGGATGCGACGCCTGCTTTCCAGTCGGCCATTAATTATGCTGCCAATGCCGGCGGTGCGGTTATTTTCGTGCCCTCCGGCAGGTATCATTTCGATGGAAATTTAATCCTGCGCGAAAAAGTGATCCTGCGCGGCGACTGGCAAAATCACGAGGACGGCGGCAGCGGTCTGGGCACAATTTTGATGCCTTTTGCCGGGAGTGGCGCTGCGGACGGCACGCCGTTCCTGCAACTGGAACGCGGCAGCGGCGTTAAAAACCTGACGATCTGGTATCCCGATCAATCGTTGTCCGACATTACGCCTTATCCCTGGACGATCCAATGCAACCCCAACACCCCTAATGGCCCGGGCGACAATACTTCTGTGATTAATGTAACGTTGGTAAATTCTTACCAGGGAATCAGAGTCGGCCCAGCCTGGAATGAACTGCACTACATCCGTAATGTGTACGGCGCGCCGCTGAAAACCGGGATATGGCTTTCTCAAACCACGGACATTGGCCGTATTATGAATGTTCATTTTGAGCCGA
>JAADGR010000096.1 GCA_013152225.1 Calditrichota bacterium | reverse complement strand
TGCGCAATGCGGATATTTATTGTGTTTTCATTAAATCGCTTACTGCAAAAGGCACGCTCATTTCTGCCATCGACAAACTCGATCACATTAAAAATATGGGTTTCAGCACCATCTGGGTGCTGCCGGTTATGGATGTAGAAGGCGTCGTGGATCAGGGCACGAACATCGGTTACAACATTGTTGATTTTTACAACGTTGAACCGGCTTATGGAAGCAACGCGGATTTTAAGAATTTCGTAAAAGAAGCACACAAACGCGGTTTACGCGTCATTCTCGATGTGACCCCCAACCACAGCAGCCGCTCGCACCCGATTGCCCTGGATGTCCGCTCGAAGAAAAAATACAGCCGCTATTACGATTTCTACCAGCATGAACCCATTCCGCACTACAGTTATGGGATGGGACAATCGCTCTCTTCGGACGGCATCATTTACTATAGCAGCTTTTCGGATGCCTTGCTCAACTGGAACTGGGGAGACGCCGAAGCGAGAGAGTACATGCTGAGCGTGTACAAGTATTGGCTGCGCGAGTATGACATTGACGGCTTTCGTTTTGACGTTTACTGGGGGCCACATCGGCGGTATGGCGTGGAGAATTTCGATCGACCCCTGCGCCGCGAGCTGCGTGCGGCAAAAGCGGACATCCTTTTGCTGGGAGAAACCGATGGCACAGGTACCGGTACGGAAAAAAACTATGCAGATGCCGGCGGCGGTTTTGACATGGGATATGACTGGAATTTAAAAAACACGATCCAGAATTTTCCATCTATCCCGGCGTTGTCTTTTCGTCTTTATAACAGCGGTTACCGGCCGGGGCCGAACTCTCTTTTTCTTCGCTTTCTGGAAAACCAGGATGAGGAGCGTGTGGCCTACCGCTATAACAGCATCGAGAAAACCATCCCTGTTTCCACGGCCATTTTTCTGGCGACCGGCTCTCCCCTCCTTTACCAGGGACAGGAAGTAGGCATGGGCTATAAAATGGGCGGCGGACATGATTTCCGCGTTCGCTCCACGGTGAACTGGGAAAATGCACCCGGGAAAATCCTTGTTCCACATTACCAAAAACTGGCACAGATTCGAACCCAGTTCCCTGCCTTTCGCCGGCAAATGCAGGACACAAATCACGACGGTTCCATCAACAGCGGTGACCGTTCCATGCAGCCAAAACTGCAAGCCTCCGATCCTGCCATTTACGCTTTTGGCAGGCCCTTCCCCGACCAGAACGGCGTGGTCGTGATGAACTTTTCAAATGAAACAAAAAATTCTTTCATTATTCTGCAGCTCCAGGAATGGGCGGAATTCAGTTCCGGCTTGCCGTTTGGAGAGAAAATCTATCGCAACAATCTGTACGAAAACACAAGCTCGGTTTTCACTGTCTCCGGTTCCGACACACTGAACTTTTCTCTTCCGCCTTACGGCGTCGCCGTTTACAGCATCAGCACAAAGGAAGAACATGTTGAATTACCGGGCATTCAGGTTGGCGTTTTGCAAAACACTCCGGATGCCAAACCGGGCCAGTTCCGATTATTGCCCAATTACCCAAATCCTTTTAATCCACGCACCACAATTCAATATTCAGTGCCCGAAACAACGCATATAAAACTCGCAGTGTACAATGCGCTGGGGCAACAGGTTGCACTTTTGTTCGATGAGGAGAAAAAGCCGGGGACGTATCAAAAAGTGTTTGATTCACAAAATCTCGCGGGAGGAATTTACTTGTACCGCATGCAGGAACAGGGATTTACGGAAACGCGAAAGATGGTGTTGCTGAGATAAGTATTTGATCTTTCTAACGAACAGAGCCAAGAAATTTATCGCCATTGAAATGTATCATGTGTTCAGGATTATCTGCAAGCCAGACTTTAGTTTCCCACGCTATTTCTGGAGCATATTTTATGAATGTTTTAAAGTCAGGAAAAGCAGAAACAAAAATCAATTTTACAGGCGAGTCCTTTAACATCTCATTAATCTCAATCACTCTTTTATGAGACATCGGGCCATGAGTTGTCACAGCTTCAATCAAATAAAACCAGTTTTTATCACGATTATAAAGAAAGAACCACATCAGGCAATTTATCATGGTGTACAATGTCAATTCTTAGATTCTCACAAAGCTCATTATCAAGATAAAGCTGCTTGTACGCAGTATCTCCGACATAAACGACAATGCTTTTTCCAGCAAACCGAGGGGCAAACTGATCCAGGATATCTTTTTGAAGTTTGTTATGCTTACCGGGAGAAAATGCAAAATCTTTATTCCCAATCTTGATCGAAATCAGGTGTTTTTTTTGAATGTTTTCATATTTTTTAATCAGGGAATTCAATTCGGACATAAATTTCGTAACGGCAGCATTCCATTTATGCGTATGATAAGTTTTTATTACTTCTAAAGCCTCCGGCGTAATCGAGTACACAGTACGGCCACTGTTTGTCGGACGAGAAGGATCGTCTGCATTTCGCACAACAAGACCGGCCTGAACAAACTGATGAATTGTTTGACGTCTTATTGATTCTCTGCTATTTTCTGCATACTGATAACCATACTCCTCAGCAATGTTGGTGATCATCTCATGGATTCCAATGAGTTTATTGGTAGCCTTTTTCCACGAGTCTCCTTCTTTCAAGTCCAGCATCGCCAAAAGTACTCTGGCTGATCGATCATTTTGTTGCCTGGGCGGTAAACCAAAAGTTTTCAAGATTTCTTTCGCTTCGTGAATTTTACTCAAATGATATTCTCCGAAAAAGTGTTCATTAGCGAGAGTTCAGAAAAAACCAGCGAGTCTATAAGTGAAAAACTAATTTCAGTTTCTTTTATAATCTTTTTGCCAATATGGACCACTTGCGAATATTCCGGAAAAGGGAGAGTATTTATTTCAGAAGCATTGACTTGAGTATTACCATTAATAATTCTAAAATACTTGTCTATTAAAGATGAATTTAATAGCGCAATTATTCCCCAAGATTCTTCCTCAGAAAGTTCTCCTGTTGGCTTCCAAATATAATTTAAATGGTTT
>JAADGR010000255.1 GCA_013152225.1 Calditrichota bacterium | reverse complement strand
AGGAAGCCGCCTTCGCCACCGGTGTTCTTCCTGATATCTACGCATTTCACCGCTACACCAGGAATTCCACTTCCCTCTTCCGAACTCAAGAATGACAGTATCCAAGGCAGACTTACGGTTAAGCCGCAAGCTTTCACCTCAGACTGATCATCCCGCCTACGTGCCCTTTACGCCCAATAATTCCGGACAACGCTTGCCCCCCCCGTGTTACCGCGGCTGCTGGCACGGAGTTAGCCGGGGCTTTCTCTGGAGGTACCGTCAGAGCAAACACCTATTCGCTGTCTGCTTTTTCGTCCCTCCTAACAGAGGTTTACACTCCTAGAAGCTTCATCCCTCACGCGGCGTTGCTGCGTCAGACTTTCGTCCATTGCGCAATATTCCTCACTGCTGCCTCCCGTAGGAGTCTGGGCCGTATCTCAGTCCCAGTGTGGCCGATCACCCTCTCAGGTCGGCTACCCATCGCCGTCTTGGTGAGCCGTTACCTCACCAACTAACTAATGGGGCGCAGGTCCATCCTAAGGCGCTAGCTTACAAGTAGAGGCCAGCTTTAATCTCAATACCATGCGATATCGAGAAATTATTCGGTATTAGCACCGCGTTGGCAGTGTTATCCCAATCCATAGGGCAGGTTACCTACGTGTTACTCACCCGTTCGCCAGTTTACTCGCACCTCCGAAGAAGTACTTTCTCCTTGACTTGCATGTGTTAAGCACGCCGCCAGCGTTCGTCCTGAGCCAGGATCAAACTCTTCGTTGTTCTTTATTTCTTTTTGTTTTTGACTTGCAAAGTTGAGCTCATTGACAGAGCCATGCACGCTTATTTTTATTTCCAAAGAACGATTTTGCCAATCAGGCAAAGCTTTAAAAGGTACAACATTTTTTTCTGATTGTCAAGCCTTTTTAGAATTTTTGCGAAAAATTCATAACTTCTAATTCTGATCGGTCAAAGTTTGTAAAGATACTAAAGATTCTTTTTAATGTCAAGAGATTTTATTTGCCGGCATGAAAAATTCATGCTATTTTTGCTATTTTATCTCTTCTAAAGAGACACCAATATACACTTTTAAACTACAATGTCAATAAGAAAATTGCTGTTTTCGCCAATAAAGCGCTTAATTTTTCACAAAAATATGAAAATGTTTCTTTTTTCCTATTCTTAAAGCAATCCTGGATTCCTGCACATGAGATTCATTCATCACCAAATCGGAATTTTTCACCCGTTCACCATTCACATAGATTCCACCCTGCTGAATAAGCCGTCGGGCTTGCCCGCGTGAAGGCAGCAAAGAAAACTGCGTTAATAAATCGACAATGGTCAGTTTCTCCTGAAGTGATTTCCTCGGGATAATTGCACTGGGGATATTCGCTTCATCCAGTTCCAAAAGACCACGAGGAATTGAACTTGAAGATAAAATATCTAGTGGAATATCTCTTTTACCAAAAACCGCAAGTGAAGAAATAAGAGCTTTCTCTGCTTCTTCCTTGCCATGCGTAAGCTTTGTCGCTTCAAAAGCTAATATAGTTTTTGCGATATTCAGACCGGCACCCTCAAGATGATCCACTTGCTCAATTTCTTCCATTGGGAGAAAAGTAAAAAACGCCAATAAACGGCAGACGTCCCGATCATCTACATTTACCCAATATTGGAAATATTCGTAAGGAGAAGTTTTATCTTTATCAAGCCAAAGCGCACCGGATTCTGTTTTTCCCATTTTGGTCCCGGAGGCTGTTACCAGAAGCGGAAAGGTCAGACCAAATACATCCTTGCTGTCAATACGCCGAATCAAATCTGCCCCGGCGATAATATTTGCCCATTGGTCATCGCCACCCATCTGAAGGCGGCAATCATACTTTCGTGATAGCATAAAAAAGTCGTAGGATTGCAACAGTTGATAATTAAACTCCAGGAACGACAATCCCTTCTCAAGGCGCATTTTATATGTCTCAAAAGTCAGCATGCGATTAACGCTGAAATGGCGCCCTATATCACGAAGAAAATCAATGTAGCGAAGATCGCCAAGCCAGTCGTAATTGTCGACGCATATCGCCTGACCATCACTAAAATCCAAATAATGCGCAAGTTGCTTTTCTATTTTTTTGCCATTGTCCTGAATCTGTTCACGAGTCAGCATCTTTCGCATTTCAGTTTTTCCACTCGGATCGCCAACCATAGCAGTGCCACCGCCCACGACAGCAATAGGTCTGTGTCCATAACGTTGCATGTGCATTAATCCCATAATCGCCATCAAGTGTCCGGCGTGGAGGCTATCGCCGGTCGGATCAAAACCAACGTAGCATGTAACCGAACCAGAATCAAGCAAATCTATAAGCGGTTCAGGATCAGTTATCTGTTGTATAAACCCCCTGTCTTGCAGTTCCTCATAAACATTTTTGTATTTTCTCATTTACTGCAATCCATCTCCTTAGATTTTTATTCTGAACTTGTTCTTTAATTCTCTCTGAGCATCTCTATGGGCATCTCTTTTTGCAATATCTTTTCTCTTATCATACGTTTTTTTCCCGCGCGCAAGAGCAATTTCCACCTTTGCAACTCCATTTTTAAAGTAAGCTGACAAAGGGACAACGGTCAAACCGCTTTCCTCTATTTTCCTGGCAAGTCTTTTAATTTCCCTTTTATGCAAAAGCAACTTTCTCGCACGAATCGGATCGTGATTATAAATGCTCCCGTGTTCGTAAGGGCTGACATGCATATTTACAACCCACAGTTCACCATCGATTACTTTTATATAGCCGTCTTTAAAATTGACCTGTCCCCTGCGAAACGATTTAACTTCAGTGCCATGCAATACGATTCCGGCTTCAAATCTCTCAATCATTTCATAATCATGAAATGCCTTGCGATTTCTAATGATCATTTTTTCTTTTATCTTTGCCAAAGCAACCATCCAAATAGTCTATAATTTTACTACAACAATAGTCTTCACATTCCAAGTACAATTTTAACATTTCAGCTATAGAAATGCAAGGAAAAGCTTTCGAATGTACAAATCTCTTGATTTTTACTCGACCATTATTTATATTTACGAACCGTTATTTTTGGGACTAGTTGCCGAAGTGGTGAAACTGGTAGACGCGCACGGTTCAGGGCCGTGTGGGTGTAAGCCCATGTGGGTTCGAATCCCACCTTCGGCACTCTCTCATCTTTTTGCTTTATAATTTACTTATCTCTTTATCCGATATGTAATCCCCGGCTGAATAACTTCTGCAATTCCCAAGCCGACAAAACCTGTTGTTATGGGTAATCCTTTCACTCCAAAAGCTTTCGAGTTTTCAGGATTCAAAAAGTAGGTATAGTTCGCGCGGATGCTTTGCAGAATTCTCGGATAAGGGGCAACCTGATCATAATACCACACAAGCAAGCTTAAAACTCCCTGGCTGCGCTGTTGGTCTTCACTTCGAAGCTTTCCCCAGGTACCATATTTGTTCTGATGATTCAAAAGCCATTGAATACTGTAATTAAAAGATCGCACAATTTCTTTTTTAAGATTCTCATTGTGTGTACGAAGATAAACGCCAACAATGCCGTCTGTAACGTAACTCATAGTATCCAGGGGCCACTCGTCCAACTGAGAATCGTGCAGAATATAAGGCATTTCGCCGTAAGGGTCTCGCTTTGCGATCATCCAGCGCGCGGCATTCTCAGCGATTTTCATATATTCATTTTCTCCTGTTAATTCATAATAACAGGAAAAAAAAGATGCGCCCGTTACGCTCGTCGCGATTGTGTACGGAGCGGTTGATAATTTATTGCGATAATAGCCTGCCCCTACTCCCCCCGCATTTTTGCCACTCCATATAATGAAACTGTCTGTACTTTCCCGTCCTTTTTTTTGAGGGTCATCTTTTGAACCGTAGCGAACAAAATTGGCGTATCGCTGCAACGCTTTCAAATATTTCTTTTTCCTTTCTCCAGTGGCAAAACGGATTGCTCCCGCAAGGGCCGTCGCCGACGTACCTGCATCTCCCAGGTATATGTTGCCGGCAGGTGAAAAATCTCCCCAAAAGCCGGCCTCCGCACCATTTGATGCGGGAATAACTTGCTGCAGATCGACCAGGTGGTCGTACCATTGCAAGGCTTCCTGCAAATAACTGTCATTATTTGTGATCTCAGAACCAGCGATAAGAACACGAGCAAGGTTACTATTAATAAAAATTGATGTTTTTCTTGGTGCCTGAATTTTTAATTTTCCACTACCCACATCACTCGCAACAATCCACTTGCAAATGCCGTCCAAATAGTTAACAAGTTGAGATTTTGTTTTTGCATCCGGCACGATCGGCTCGGCGGCTTGCGATACCAAAGAAACGAATAACAATACAACGATCGATGCAATGAGTGTTTTCTGCTTCATTGTTCCCTCTGTTTTTTGAATATTCTTATAAAGACATTTAAACCTTTTAGCTGAGAATGACAAAAGTTCAATTAATTATCGAATTATTTAACTTTTTTAACAAACAACAAATTCCATCTATTTACTTGAATTTATTGAAAAATAGAGCATTCTTGTTCCAGTCCATTTCACCAGTGAATGAGTTGCAAAGTAAAAACCTTGACAATTTGAAAAATAATTTATATATTTGCCGACATTTTCCGGTGTAGCTCAATCGGCAGAGCGGGTGGCTGTTAACCACTAGGTTGTAGGTTCGAGTCCTACCACCGGAGCTTCGGATGAAACAAGGCCCTTGCAGGAGGGCTTTTTTATTAATAACCATTCAGTGCCGGACCGCAAATTATTTTCCCCAGACACAGGAGCAATAAATGAGACTTCTTATCCATGAAAATTATGACAAAGTAAGCCAATGGGTCGCTCACTATGTGGCTCACAAAATAAATAAGGCACATCCTACTCCGGACAAACCATACGTATTGGGTTTGCCGACCGGGTCCTCTCCGATAGGCACATACAAAGAATTAGTCAAGCTGTACAAACAAGGAAAAGTTTCTTTTAAAAATGTCGTCACATTCAATATGGACGAATATGTCGGACTGCCCGAAGATCATCCCGAAAGTTATCATTATTTTATGTGGCATCATCTTTTCAGCCATGTTGATATTAAAAAAGAAAATGTGCATATCCTCAACGGAAACGCCCCCGATCTGGAGCAGGAATGTGCAAATTATGAGCAAAAGATCAAAGACATTGGCGGCATCGACTTGTTTTTAGGAGGCATCGGCCCGGACGGCCACATCGCTTTTAATGAACCCGGTTCTTCACTCACATCTCGCACGCGAATTAAAACTCTGACTTATGATACGATGGTAGCGAATTCAAGATTTTTTGATAATGATATTGATAAAGTTCCTAAAACCGCGCTCACAGTTGGCGTGGGTACCGTACGTGATGCACAGCAAATACTCATTATCATCACGGGTTATTCCAAAGCAAGAGCATTGCAAAAGGTTGTTGAAGAAGGAGTAAATCACATGTGGACTGTGTCGATACTCCAGCTTCATCAATATGGAATGATTGTATGTGATGAGGAAGCAACAATGGAATTAAAAGTAGGTACCGTTAAATACTTTAGAGATATAGAAAAAGAACCGCTTGAAAGACTGCCGGAACTATAGGTTCAAATTTATAAACCAAAGCTCAGGCCGAATGAAGGAATAAAAGGCATCATATAATACACACTTCGTCGGCCTATTCCTTCGCTCTGTTGGTTTCCGGAATAAAAGTCCCATTCATATAAATATACATTATTGTGATTCAACACATTCATAAAATCAATATAAGCCGACAAATCTCTGTACCTGCCTTTGTAAGTATATGTTAATCTGAGATCCAGGCGCGAATAGTCGGGATAGCGTGCCGAGTTTTTGGGACTTTGCACCATTTCCCAGCCATCAATAAATCCGCCCGTATTCCCGGGATTACGACGCATGGCCTGGACAGGTGTGTAGGGAAATCCTGTGCCATAACGCCAGACGCCGGTTAAACTCCAACCACTTAAAAGCTTTATCTCCAATCCTGCTGCAAATTGATTCCGCTGATCATAATCAAAAAAAGTCCACTCATCGCGCTTTTTATTCCGGTATTTAGCTTCCGAATAACTATAATTAAACCACAGACCAAAATGATTCTTTGGATTGCGCATAATTTTAAATGTGAATTCTATTCCTTGTGCCAGTCCTACGCCGGAATTCTGTGGAATGAAACTTTGCTCGTTTTTTGGCAACAAGAGCCGATCAAAGTCTTTTTTATATATTTCTAATTTGAACTTTGTTCTCGGAGAGGCCCTCCATTCCATTCCCGCGATTTCATGAACGGCCCGCTCAGCACACAAATTCATATTGTTCTTGGTAATGTCCATTGGTTCCCCCCTGGCCATAATCGTCAAAATATCCGGATATTGGGAGTACATTCCCCAGTTAAGCCAGGTTGTTAAATTAGGATGCGGCGAAAGAACAAGTTTTGCACGGGGACTCCAGTCAACTTCATTAAAGAGTGTCGAATAATCATAGCGAAGCCCCGAAGTCAGTTCAAACCAATAGCTGCCGCGCAAGCGCACTTGCCAGTAGGCGCTATAGGTCACCGAGTTCGTATTATAGTTAATGCTCTGAGGTAGATTGACAAAATTGCGCCATTTTATTTTCCAGAGAATGTCATTGGTATTAAAATTGAATTTCGTCCCGGTCTTGAAATGGAACCAATTTGCAGGATAAAAAAGAAGGTCCGATCGCATGGCATAGCGCTTTACGCTATAAGCCAATGAAGCATTAAAGTTATAATCAAAAGTATCAAAAATGTTAACACTATTGTTATCAAAATAACCGCCAACGAGCAGGTTTGCTGCTAATTTCGGACTGATGATCGAAGTTAAACGCCCTCCCCAGATCGATCCATTTCCCTGATTTAAAAGATCGAGTTGTTCCTTTTTATAATCATTGAGTTTAGCTCCCTCACCAAGGTAAGTATAAAAGGCTGTGAATTTGCTATTTTCAGTCAAATTTAAAGCAATCTTGGAGTGAACATCGTAAAAATATGGAAAAACATAATTTTGCGAATAAATTCCATTTGCGACAATATCATAGAAACTTCGACGTCCTTCAACCAGCCAGGAGCCGCGCCCTCCGGAAAAGGGACCTTCAGCAACCGCACTCGCTGAAACCAGGGTTGTATTGCAACTAACAGCAGTCTTTTCCTTGTTTCCTTCGCGCGTCGTAATTCGCATCAAGGCAGATAATTTATTGCCATAATCAACCCCAAATCCTCCCGGCGCCAAATCAATGGCTTCGATCAAGTCGGGATTTACAACGCTTACCCCACCTCCCATCACAACGAAAAGTCTGGACGGATTGAGTATTTCGATCCCGTCCAGGGTAACCAAATTCTGGTCAGGACTTCCCCCTCTGATATAAAGTTGCGTATTTATGTCGTTTCGTGTGACAACACTCGGCAGAAATGACAACGCCCGCTGCGGATCTTCCAGCGCACCCGCTTGTCTTATAATATCCCGTGCTTTGAGTATTTGATGGTCTGCAAGGGAATGTTCAGACTTTAACATCTGTGTTGCCCGATCGGCAGTTATATTTACGCTCTGCATCTTGAGAACCTGCCGTGTCATTTTAACTTTAATAATCTTAACTTTGCCGCGTCTAATGTTCACGTCCCTAATTGTTATCGGAGCATATCCCATCATCCGAATGATCACATTATATTTTCCCGGCGGAATTGAGGAAATATCAAAAAATCCCCTTTCATTGGTCGTCGTTCCCCACTTTGTTTTTTCCAGGTAAACGTTCACATAACCAAGAGGCGAGTCATCAGCGCTATCAAAAACAAAACCCAAAATTCTGCTGTCATCTTTATTTTTAGCCAGCAATTCCCCGTTTGCACAAAGCGTTGCAAAGAAAAGAAGAAAAAAAACTGCGGAAAAGACATGCCTGCGCCTAATCATTAATACCCACCCATACCGTTGCAGCGATAATATTTCCTCCGTTAGAATAAACGAGGCGTTTGCCGTCGGGAGACCAGGAGGGCATTTTACCCAAATCTATTGCTTTGTTCAAAGTTTTTTGCTCGAATGAATAGAGGTAAATTCCCACTTTTTTTTCAAAAGCCAGTTGCGGACCAATGGTCGAAAATTCATCAGGACTCGGAAATCCGATTGCCGGAGAGTTTCCTGAAATTCTTTCCCCACCCAATAATCTCACACTTTTTGTATTTAGTTTATATTGATAAATCTCAATTCCCCGATCGGAATTGCCGGAAAAGATGATCTCCCTCCCATCCAGCGACCAACATAAGGAAATCACTTTTGAATTGATTTTGGAAATATATTCCTTATTTTCCCCCAGCGTGTCCGCCAGAACCAACTGGCCTTCATTAATGTAGGCGATTTGTTCCCCGTCCGGCGACCAGCGGGGACAAGATTCATTTCCATTATCCCGGCTGATGGACATTGCCGAGCCATCTTTCAGGTCTAATTTGAATACGTCAAAATCCCCGTTTTCATCAGAACAATAGAGTAAATTTCTTCCGTCGGGTGAATAAGCCGGAAAACAGGCATCGCCTGAGATATCAACTAAAGTTTTAATCTGATGATTATTGATGGAAAATTCTTTGATGACACTTTGGGTGCCTGAGAATTCCGAAACCTGGTTTGCATCAAAATTATCCTTCACCATCAAATCCGGGATGGAGGTAAAAACAATTGAAAGTCCAGTGGGGTGCCAACAAGGTTGAATGTTCGAGGAGCCATCACTTACAAGAATTTCAGGTGCGGGCAAATAGACCTCGCGGTCAATAATACTCCGCCCGTCACATTTTATAAGAATTAAACTGATAAAAAAAAGAAACAGGAATTTGAAAGGACCTAAATATTTGCATTCTTTACGATTATTCACCACCCAACCCTCTCTCAAAGAAAAACAGCGTTTCAAGAAAATTAAACGCATGACGCGCAACAGCTATGCCAAAAGAGGCTGCACTCTCCGGCTATTTCAGAAGCTTCATCTGTACACCATTTTACGTATTAAAAATACGCAGGCCGGCAAGCTGTTTTATCCCCTTACATTTTCGGACTTTACGATTATGGATAAAATGAAATGCAAATTGAATTTGATGCAGGAAAAAAGGGCAAGCACGTTTTCAGGATGCGCTGTAAATCATTGTACAAAAAAAACATAATGTGTCTCAAAATGGAACAAAAGATATTCATTTCAATACATAATTCTTTTTCTTTTCACGTTTTTCCGTATCATTCGAACCAAAATAGAAAAAGCGATTCAGGAGTTTGACAAAGTTACTCCATTTTCTGCCTTCTTCGTGTTCACGTTCATAAACTCTTTCAAATGCATTGAGCTTTGAATCGATTTCATCGGCATAGTACAAAACAAAAGCTTCCCTGGTCATTGGTTCAACAGGCGATCCATGTTCTCTGCTTCCCTGGTGCGCCAGGATAAGATGCAGCAATTGATTTTTCAAATCCGGGGGAAAATCATCAATGTCTTCTATTTTTGAAGCAACATAATGAAAGCCGATAGCGATATGACCATGCAGCCGCCCTTCATCCGAATAATCAATGTAACCTTTTGTTTCATATTCAGTAATTTTGCCAATATCATGCAAAAGTGCCCCAGCCACGGCCAAATCACGGTTGAGCTTTGGATATAGTTTACACAAATTTTCAACAACTTTTGTAACAGCTAAGGTATGGACGATCAGCCCTCCCTCATAGCAATGATGCCAAAGCTTCCCCGCGGGCGTTTTTTTAATTTGAGATTTAATATCCTCATTCATGAAAACATTCTTCAAAAGAAGACTCAAATGCTCGTTTCTTACACTCTTGACAATTTCATAAAATTGCTCTAAAAGCTTCTCTTCGTTTTCGTTTGCTTTGGGTATAAAATCATCAAGGTTCAACTTGTCGCTGACTTTTGCCGGACGCGCGCGCTCGATGGATAGATGAGGCCTGCCCTTCCAGTCGATCACAATGGCACGAATTTTAGCGGGCTCGCCTTCTTTGATTTGCTTATATGTCTCTTCAACATTATCCCATAAAGAGCCAAAGATTCGCCCCGATGCATCTCCCAGTTCGAGCGCAAGATAAAAACCATTATCATTCTTTTTGCTTCGCAGCTCTTTGCTGCGGACCATAAAAAACTCGGTGATCTTTTGTCCTGGTTTCAAATCGCGGATCATTTTTCTCCCCATGTTTTGATGATCAAACAAAAAAAGCAAGCTGGTGCACGTTTGCCACCAATCTTGCTTTTTTCAAAATTTTTGTTTCCCCATCTTCACTATCTTTTCCTGCACTGCTGCCGGGCAGCTTATTCTCTTTCTCTTTTTGAACTTCGTGTTTTCTTACCTGGTTGATGCTGTGTATCTTTTCGCCGATCAAAACCTCTTCGCGAGTCTTTTTCCCTATCAGAACTCGTATCGTTTGCTCCATTGTCGGCAGCTTTGCCCAAGCTCGAAGGAACTGTTACAGAAGGGACGATGGTATTGTAAGGAGTGTCTATTGCTCCGCCACCCACCGGATGCCGATAACCGGTTGGCAAAGGAGTCTCAGAATTGTCATCCGTGGAATATCTCGCATCGTAATTTTCGTCTCCCTCCCACCACGCAGACTGGGTATAAAAATACCAATTGTAATCGTTCATTGCCGCATCAGGCAGAATCGGACGATCGAAGAGTTGTGAATTCTGATGGCATTCCATGCAGTTGTCCGATGCCCGAATGCTCGTTATTTCTCCCAACCCGGAATCATCTTCGACAAGTGGGTGACGGAAGGATGTATAACACCCGCCAAAGTAAACTGGCAGAAAAATTACAAAGAAAAATATGAGAAAATAATGTCGCATACAAAATTACCTGGAAAAATTTTATTTGACAGAACCATAGTACACAAAGCGCAATATCCGTCGAACATCAGGGCGGTTATCTTTTTTTGCCAGTAAATCCTTAATATCGAATTCCAAATAAATCCGAGTGGTTATAGCCCATTTGAAACCTACATTCAAAAAACCTTTGCCATTATTCGCGCCTCTGATTCGATCATCATTGGTGGCAAAATCATACTCGGCAACTAAACCAAGGTCACGAGTTATGAGCATATCGGTACCCATAAAAATCGTCGGGTCAGTGTCACCATCGCTGTGCTCCAGACTGTAGCTCATACCCGCATGAAGACCAATTTTCCACAATGAAGCGTATCCTTTGGAAACAACTAGGTAAAATCCTCTTGACTTGACCGAGTACCTGTCTAACATCGTCTTTTTAGGATCCAGGGTTCTTTTTACACTGTCAGGAACATTATAGTTATCCCGTCTCCAAAAAACGCCATATCCCTGCCCATCGTATCCAAGCGACAAAGCGGGCATAACAAGATTTTCCTCAACAACGCGGTAAGCAATATGCACATTGGGCCGGTCATTCCACTTTACATTTTCACCTCCGATAACATGCAGTCCGCCAAACGAAACGCCGAACATCATGCGATTAGAAATGCCAACCGAGAGATAGGATAACGCGCCTCCCTGGTCGTAAAGCCTCAGACTGGTACGCAGATCACCTCCCCTAAGGATGCTTGCGGTTGGAAGATCGATTAAATGTACTGGTTTGGAAAAATACGACTCTTCTTTGACTTTTGGGGCCTGGCCCTGCTGCGAAAGGGAACGATCATTAAATTGCTGTGCGAAAGTAATCGCAGTAGAAACAAAAACAAGAATTGCAAAAAAGGGGGGAAACAGAATCAGGCGATTACTTTTCATCGGCATAGTCCTCTGATTATTTTCATTTCCAATTAGGATAGCTAATGAATTAACAAAATGAATTTAATATTTATGCCTCTGAAAGTCAATGATTTAAATTAAAGTCTGATAAACACGCTAAATCCTGCGCTTATTTTGAATATGGAACGAGGTTTATCAAAATATGTTCCCGACGGCATTAGATAAACATATTCAAACTTTGTTCGCAGCAAAGTCAACTTGCCCAATACAGAATGTGTACCAATGCCGAGCATAAGGGCCGGACCGGTCGAGGTTTTGGAAGGTTGGGATGAATTTGCAAATCCATCGATCCACAGTCCGCCACCGGCGGAAAGAAAAATCCCCGCAGTGGAACGATCATATCGTTTCCTGCGCCGATTCCGCCTGTATTCATCAGGTTCCATATCAATGACCCTGTATGCAAAGGACCCGAGAAAACTGGTGGCAATGATAACGTCTTCGTTTTCAAAATCGAATTGAATATCCGGTTCCAGTTCAAAGATGAGGTTCTTGCTAAAATAAAAACCAAATATCCAATTCACGTCCAAACGGCTAAAACTTGAATCGGACGTTGACATTGACTGGAAGGAAAAGGCACCACCGGTATCGATTGCACCTTTTCGTTGTCCAAAAGCAAAAGAAAATGTGCACAGGAGCAGAAAGCTAATGATTGTCATTCTTTTTAACATAGTATCTCCTTACCAATAATATCAGGGGAAAAATTTCAAAATATGAATAATTCGATTATAAGGCCAAAATTTTTTCTGTGGCATTAAAGGGTACTGAAATTAGGGAAATGTGCAGAAGAGAGAGAAATGACTTTTTTCAGATGCAAAGTGAAAATATTATTGCAGCCTTTGTAATTCCTTGATCCGCGACTCGAGATAATCGACCAGCGGCAAAGTTTTTCTGGCAAAGGAAGCGGATTTCAATGCTCGTATCCGAATTCGATATTCACCTTCAACCAATTGCTGTAAC
>JAADGR010000522.1 GCA_013152225.1 Calditrichota bacterium | reverse complement strand
GCGTCCCTAATGTTTCAAACGCCTTGGCATGTTTTGCTTTCATCCAGGTTTCGTAAATCTGTCCTTTCTTGGCGCCTTTGTGGCACATTTTACACTTCTTCACACCGATGTACTGAAATTTCGATTGCGCCTGTACACCAGCGACAAAGCACAACACCAACAGCACCACGAGCAGATTGATTAACCGTCTCATTCTCTTCTCCTTAAATACAGGTTAAAGATTTAAGTGATTTATTAAAACACCTTTGAAGGGTAGCCTGAATTGAAAGGTTCTGACTTCTACTAATTTGGTTTTGTGCTTCCATCCGGATGGTATTCATATTTTTTATGGCATCCGGGCAAACAGGAGCCGCCGCCATCTTCTAAAACCTCAAAAACAATCGGCATTTTCCACTTTCCAAACGGAACTTTTTCACCGATTAAGTGTGGCTGTTTGGAAACATGAACATTATGGCAATCGATACAAGTCCGGCCTTTTTCTCTGTTGACATGCAAATAATGGAGATTACGGCTGCCATCTCGAAAATTTGTTGCGTCTTCGGTAGTTTCCAGCGTCAGTAAATCCGAATCGTGACACTCAAAACACAGCTCATAATTGGAAGTCTCGCCAGTTGCATAATTTCCGTCAGGGAAACTGCCCATCAATAATTTCGAATTTTGCGAAACATGAGGTTGGTGGCAACCAGTGCATCCATCAGTTACCGGTGCGTGAATTTTCGAATCATCATCGGCTTTAAAAATCTTTAATTCTCGCAGCGCATCGTTGTTACTGTGGCAACTTAAGCAAAGATCTGTCTGCTCTTTGATGAGAACATTTTCATATTTTGTTGCATGAGGTGAATGACAACTCAAACAACTCTTTCCGTTTGCAACTGGTTTATGCACAGTTGTATTTTCATCAGCTTCAGACAAAAAATCTTCATGGCAGCCGAAACAAAGCCCGGGTACTTTGTCTGTCAATAGTCTCTTCCGGTCAGATTTGTGGACCGGGTGGCAATCCATGCAATCACTCTCGAATGGCGGGTGTAAATAATCCAAATTATGTTGTTTTTCAACTTTTTCGTGGCATTTGAAACATAAGTCCGGAATTTCATACGTCAATAATTTTTCAAATTTCGACTGATGCGCATTGTGGCAGGAAAGACAGTTGTCATCTTTAACCGGTTGATGTTGAGTTTTTCCCTCCCAGATTTCCGCATCATGACATCCGCCGCATAAGTCTGCAACTTTTTTTTCTACTAACAGGTTTTCACTTAAAGAGCTGTGCGGATTGTGACATGTCAAACACTCCCCTTCTGCGACAGGTGCATGAGAATTTTGTTCAGGATCAAGCGGATCGTGGCAAGCCTCGCATAATTCAGGGACTTCACTGACTAACTTGAATCCTACTTTCCCAAATTCCGGGTGCGGCTCACCTGTTGCTTCATGGCATAATTCGCAGCCATCTTCAATTGGCGGATGGATCACTTTATAGATGAAAAGATTATCATGACATCCGGCGACAGTACAGCTATTTTGATCCCGATTATCCTGTGCATGTACCGCAGTTATCATTAATGCGGCAAACAGCAACAGAAAAAAGATCCGAGAGATATTTTTCAATCCAACAATCAATTTCAAAATTTCCTTTCCAACCGAACAAAAAATCTGTCCAGATCATTCACATCATTGTGATATAATCGCCGATAGACTTCTGCGCCAAAACTTAATTCAAGAAATCGATATTGAATATCAATTTCTCCGCGACTGGTGAGAAGTTCCAAATCCAGTCCGCGCCCTTTTTGTAATCGATAGCCAGCAGTGATATCGATTTTTACATTGCGCCACAAATACAAATACAAGCGACTGGAAATATCCGAAAATGTCTGCTTCTCATTCTCTTCGATCATCAAATATTCTCTGTGATTCCCGTTTAAAGCAACTAAAAACCTATTTTTCAGATTCCACGAAATATTTGTATAATAGCGCTTCAAATGATAAGGGATAATATTGCTATCGAAGAGGTCTCTTTCAGCTCCTATGGAAATAGGGCCTAATGTTATCATTCCCCCATAGATTTTTTGATTGAAACTACGAAATACGAGATAATTGACAGCCTCAGTTTGGTCATAACTACGATCGTTCAGCCGATAATACATTTCAAGAAACCCCTTGAATAAATTGATCTGCGCACTAAAATTTTGATCATAACTATTAATGGTGTATGACTGAGGTTGAACCACATCATAATTGATATAAACAGTTGCTCCTTCCTCTATCTCTCCACCGGGAAGACGCTGGATTTCAATATATGAATCCCTCTCAATCAGAATATAATCGATATTTTCTTGATAAAAAATAGTTCCCGTCGCATCATAAACGCGGATACTATTTCGGTTTACATAGGCATATTTGAGTAAGACCGGCTGACTTTCTTTGAGTTCAGCTTCCTCGCGAAAAACTTGCAATAAAAACGGATCGCTTTTTCTGTCCTGATACCATCTCTGAAGCTGATAATTCAAATACAAAACACCAAATGGGATTCTTTTTTTGTAATTGAGATACAAGCCCTCGCGATTTTTATGTTCATCATAATTAGTATGTTTATTTTGAAAGACCTCTACAAATACCGAAGAACGAAGACTTTGATACAATCTATGGTTTAATCGAGTCGTTAAACTGTTTTGATCAGAAACAATTTCATTTTGCTTATGATTTAAAGATTGGATACCAAAACGAAAACGAAAATTTTTAGGAAGTTTTACCAATAAATTGGAAACGACGAGAAGGCGACCATAGCTATTCGTTCCGGACTGGGTATAATATCGAAACATAGACTGAACAGAACTCTCTTTTTTCTTTGTTAAATTAACATTACTCCTCAGCTCAAAATCATTAACATTGCTGTTAAGTTCCCATTGGTTGAGATAATTTCGATAGTATTTATCATAGGAGTAGTGAATCTGTTCCTGATCCAATTCTGAAAAAGAACGAGATAATCTAAAATCAAATTTCCGATGATGATTCTTAAAAAGTCGGTCAGTTAAAGTTTCTCGCTGATCCCATTTGTTATCCACATAGCTGATTGAAAAAGGCAGATTAAATAAATTCGAAGAAATAGAGCCGCCAAAATTGTAGCTAATCGTTTCTAAGCTGGAAATATAATCACGGTTTAAAAAATTATGAGTATATTGCGAGTAAAATTGACCCCGAACCGGCTTATTTTGTAAAAGAATCACATTAATTCGGCCACTTTCGGCAGTCATGACTTCCGTTCTGTCCGGTTGCACCAGAAAATTGTCCTGACGCGAAGCAGGTTTATAATTCACATCCATATTCATGATCATAAAATTTGGATGGAAAATATAGCTTTTCGTATGAACGGCAAATTCGCCAAGATAATTTTTCATATCCTGGATTTCCCTTGTCCCGGCTTTCCATTCCATGACTCGGTAAAATTGTCTCGCTTCCAAGCTCATCAAACCGGTTACCGTCTGGAACTTCCAGAGCCCTAATGAAAAACTATGATTTTGAGCCAAAGCCGAGGTTGAAACTAATAATAAAATCAAAAATGTAATATAAGTTCTTTTCATACTT
Organism: Calditrichota bacterium; assembly: GCA_013152225.1. GTDB lineage: Bacteria > Zhuqueibacterota > Zhuqueibacteria > Residuimicrobiales > Krinioviventaceae > Hydrothermomicrobium. The sequence goes on along the minus strand of JAADGR010000522.1, from coordinate 13,575 downwards.
TATTGTAAGCAATAGATGATCACAACCTATTTATTAAAATTCCCAGAAACTTAAAACAATATACTCCACAATCGGCACCTTACTTCAACATATAGGCATCATCTCCGCCATGAGGATTGTGACATTCCTGACAATCAGTGTCCTCAATACCATCATGTACATCATTTTTAAGCACAACTTCTTTTGTGTGGCAATAGGTACACAAATTTTGCCCCTTTCTTTTGAGCAATCGCTTATTGCGACTCATGTGGGGATTATGGCATTGGGTACAATAACCGGCAACAACGGGACCGTGCAAAGCAGCGTAGGTATCGGAAAAATCTTCATGACATTGATAGCAAAGGTCAGGCTGTTTGTCCAGCAAACGATGCGAGTGCTCTATATCATGGCACGCATCACACGATCTTTCCTGATATGGCGGATGCAAAATAATTTGAGGCTTTTCTCTTTTCAAACGGCGACTAATTTTTGAAGAGTCTTGTGCAACAGATATGGTATCCGACTTCGCGGCTAATTTTTCTTCAGGATTTGGCACACCATCAAAAAAAAACGAAGCCCATTTATATCGTGTTGTTGGGGAACATGAAAATATTAATATTAAAAAAATACTAATGAAAACAAATATTGTTAGCCGTGGCTTATTTCGCATGCTGGTTGATTTGCCCTAATTATTTTTTAATATCAACAAAGCCATACACAATTACTTTTTCAGGACCATATTGATTTGTCACAAAAATCAGAAATTTTAGCTTAAAACTCGGATCGACATATTTTCTAAAATAATCCAGATGATCATAATCGATAAACACCTGCGCTGGCAACTTCATTCCGCCGTTCCGCCGGGACCTTCATAATGGCCGCCAAAAAACATCAGCAAATCACCATTTTCGTTGAATATTTGAACATTTTCAAAACTGGCATCTACAATATAAATGTGGGAATTTCTGTCCACGGCAATGCCTTTGGGTCGGTTCAATTGCCCGAATCCTCTGCCAGGTTCACTAATTGATCTGACAAACTCGCCTCCTACAGTGAAAATTTTAATACGGTTGTCGCCAAAATCGCTCACAAAAACCTCTCCATTTCCGACGCACATATTAATCGGCGAATACAAATAATCCGGACTGTTCAAATTCACTTCCGGAAAGCTATAAAGAAGTTTATGTGTTTTCTTATCAAACACATGAATCTGGTGCCGTGCGAGATCGCATCCCCATATTTTATCTTTGGTAACCGAAACGTCCGTTATTTTGGAAGGCTGAGGAACGCTAATATCCCCTATGTATCTTCCATTCTTGTCAAAAATGACTATCTGTTTCCGGCCGGTATCTGTAACGTAAAGTGTATCATTGTCCACAAAACAATTGATGGGTTTTAAAAATTTACCTCTGCCTCGCGGCTGAAAATATCTGAACTTCTTGTTCTTCAAATCAATAATTTCCAGTCCACCCAGTATTGTATCGCAAATATAAATTTTACCATTATGGACAGCAATGCCGTAGGGCTTGATAATAATACTTTTCTCCTTTTTCTCGCCTAAAATGAACTTCTCAAAGCCTTTCCGTTTACCGGCAATATCTTCTTCTTCGCTAAAATAGGTCAAATACTGAATCCTTGCGGTGTCTGGCGGAGACGGAAACACAATGACGTCTTTAGATACAACCGGTTTTACATTCTTGGGAGAACAAGCTATGAGAATAATAAAAATTGTTGCAATGAACAAACTTAAAGCTATTAGAATTATTCTTTTCATTTTTTCCAACTACTTTAATTTTTAAGATAATCCTCGGTAGAATTTCAGATTCTGTAACTAACTTTGGCTAATACACACAAAAGCTACTTTATTATTGAGCCCTATGACACCCTATAAAGAAAGAAACTCTTCCGAACATTTCATTCTGATCATTCGGGCATACGAATATTTACATAATACAACTGATCAGAATCAAATGTATCGAAAAGAGTTTTTCAATTCGATAATAATATACGAATATTTTCTTTCAATTTCAAGTCTATTAATGACACGTTGTGCAAATCGCTGAATTTGCGTTTGACATTCGCAACATCTTATTTGCGCCACTGTCATTATGAGGATCGTGACAAGAGGAACATTCAATTTTATAAGTTGTTCCACCATCATAAGTATAAAAAGGTAACGGAAATTTTTCCGGATCTTCTCCGATATTTGCATGGCACTTATTACAGTTAATCCCTGTAATCTGCCCTACTGTCTGATGTGTCCAGGTCATGCTCACCGGATGATCATTGGAAAGATCTGTGGTCAGATTTGCATCTCCCGTGACAAACTTTGTTCCTCCCGGATTGTCGCCAAATTGATCTACGGCAACAGTACCGTCGTGACAGGACAGACAAAGTTTTGATCGTCCAAACGGCTGAGGCACCTGTGAGTCCATGGTCGGGCTGTCATATAACGTATAAGTTGCATTAGAAATGGCATGATTCCACAAAGGAGCTTGTAAAATATTAGGATTTGCATTATGCGGTGTATGACAGACGACACAGATTTTACCGCCCGACCAACTCTCTGCTGAAAAATCGTGACTACTCCCTGTGATTTGTGCTTGAACGGAAACAGCAAAAATTAAGATGAGCCCAATTGTCCAAACATGTTTCATTTTATGTCTCCCCAATCGATAATCGCCAAATCTCTTGACTTCAGAGACGTCGTTTAAAAGTGTTGTCGGATAATTAAAAATTTATGGGAGGGGACAACAAATGATATTTTTGTCCCCTCCCAGACAAATACTTTTAAGATTGAAAAAATAAATTCGAATTATTTTTCATGGCAAGTTAGACACAAATCGCTGCCAGAATTGCTTTTTACCAAAAATTTGCCATTGTTCTTATCATGCGGATTGTGGCAAGAAGTACACTGCAATTTTCCGCCTCTGAGCATGTCATGGGCAATAGTGCCACCAAGACCGGAATTCGTAGTTGCCGGATCAGCTAATCCACCATCGGCTGTTGCTAAAGAAGCGTCGTAAGTAAAATTGACCGGATGGTCATTGGACAGGTCTGTACCTAACTCTGCATTGCCAGTCATCATGACGCTGCCACTATTGCCGCCAAAATTGTCGATTGCTACGGTTCCATCGTGGCAAGAGAGACACAAACCAGAAGTAGTTGTTTCATCTGGCTGGGCTACATCATTAGCGTCCAATGTACTGCTGCTGTTGTATAGTGTGTATGTTGCTGTAGAGAGCTCATGATTCCAGAGCGGTGTAACATTAGCCTTATTGTTATGTGGTGCATGGCATACATTACAAATTTCGCCGTTATTCCACGATTCACTTGAAAAATCATGGGCAGAACCTGTAATGCTCTGTGCAAACGCGCTTCCGGTTGCGAAAACAATGCTAACACATAGTACCACGAGAAGCAAGTTGAGTTTCAGTTTCATAGTGCTTTTCTCCTTAAATTGTTTGTTAGTTAAAGATTCTCTACTTCACCTCAGATTTTATTCCAAGTTTCCTTGTCAATGTTGTTTTAATTTTTCAATTCTTCTTTTAAATCCTCCCTCTCTTCATAAAATTTCCCTCTCACACAATTTGTAACCCAAGGCAACTTAAATTAAATCTGAGTAAATAGAATTTAATTATTTTATTTGTTTTTGTTAGGGATTTATATGTACAAATAGAGTGCCAAAAATTGCGGACATGGAAAATATAATTCGTGATGGGATATTTCGTTAATTCACAAGAAGTTATCCGCATTCAAAATGAAATAAAGATTGGTTGTGAAAGTAGGAAATGGGTGATATTCCCCACCAGGCATGGGGCATTTCACCCAAGCTGCAGCTTGCCTTTAGTGGCGGGAAAGTGGGATGCATTAATTTGTAGTATTAGTTGCCTATAAAAATTCATTTATTGTGACAAGTCAGGCATAGTCCGCTTACCGAACTGCCTGTCACAAGCAAATTTCCGCTTCCGTTTTGATTGTGAATATCATGGCAGGAAGTACATTGTAGTTGATGATTTTCGTCAAGCAGATCGCTGTCTATTGTCCCGCCTAAGCCGGAAGGCGTTATTGTCGGATTACGCAATCCTTTATCCGCATAAGAAAGGCTCGCATCATAAATAAAAGAAATCGGATGTACATCCCGCAAATCCAATCCCATCAGCGCCTTTCCGCTTATTCTTGCATTTCCGACTTTGCCACCAAAACTATCAACTGCTATAGTCCCATCGTGGCAACTCAAACACAATCTGGATGAGCCATTTGGCTGGTTCAGCGTTGCATCCATTGTGCTACTGGAATAAAGAATAAAATTGGCTTGTGTCGTCTCATGATTCCACAACAACTCATCATTTGAACTATGTCCTACATGACAAACATCACATACTTTTCCGCCTGACCAGTGTTCACTCGAAAAATCGTGCGGCGTATTTTGAATTTGACAATTTGCAGCCCGAACAAAAACAAACAAAAACATCAGCACGAAACCCAACCGCTTCATCAGCCTCCACCTTTCATTCGTGCAAGAAACTTATATTACGATACAAACACTGTCAGGTAGATTCAAATAGTATGCCGCAATAATTGTTGCAACAAGCCACTAATTATATTGGATGTAATCATTTGTTTTTAATTATGTTAAGTCATCAATAAAAATCAGCTCAAATAGTACCAAACAATTGAATTCATTTCATTATGAAAACTTGTATTTCTCGATTATGTGATTGTTTCGCCTGAAGAAACAGAATTATGCAAAAGGATTGTAAGGATGAGGAGGCAATACTGGAAAAGGCACTAAAGTTTATATTTCTTCTTTTTATAGCGCAAAACATCACGCGATATTCCCAGAAGATGGGCGGCTTGAGTTTGATTGTATTTGGTTCGTTCTAAGGCTTGCTTGATAATATTTTTTTCCAGTTCAAAAAGAGAAACCCCTTTCTCGGGAATCACAAACTGGAACTGTCCAACTTCAGAATATTGAGAACTTCGTCCGCCGGTTATCTCGACAGGTATGGTATCAACCTGGATAATGTCGCTGGTCTCCAAAATTATGGCCCGTTCAATCACATTACGCATCTCCCGTACATTACCAGGCCAGCCGTAACTTTTCATCAATTCTTCTGCCTCCGGAGAAATTCCTTTAATGTTCTTCCTGAAATTGAAATTGAAATAGTCGATGAAATTTTGGATTAAAATAGGGATGTCTTCTTTTCTCTCTCTCAATGGAGGCAATGTCAATTGAAAAACCTTAAGACGATAATAAAGGTCTTCCCGAAAAATTTCGTCCTTCAACGCCTGTTCCAGATTTTTATTTGTCGCCGCAATAATGCGTACATCGATGTTGAAATCCTTTGTGCCGCCCAATCGTCTCGATGACTTATTTTCGATAATGCCCAGCAATTTTGCTTGCAAAGCAGGATTCATTTCGCCAATTTCATCGAGATAAACCGTTCCCCCGTCCGCCACTTCGAACAGTCCTTTTTTCTGCTTCTTCGCGTCTGTGAAAGCGCCTTTTTCATGGCCAAAAAGTTCACTTTCCAATAAATTTTCCGGCAAAGAAGCACAATTAATGGTCACAAACGGCATATTGCCGCGGCTACTTTCATTGTGAATCACTCGGGCGAACAAATCTTTACCCGTGCCGCTTTCGCCCAACAGCAGGATAGTTGAAGCCTCAGAACTGGCAATTTTACGTGCTAAGTTGATGGTTTGTTTAATAGCCGGGGATTTTCCAATAATATGATCGAAGGTGACTTTCTCTTTTTGCTGCCAACGAAAAACCTGAAGTTCTTTTTCTAATTTAATTTTCTTTTTAACATTTTCTAAAATAATCTCTATCTCGTCAAACGTAAACGGCTTATTGACATACTCGAAAGCGCCCAATTTCATTGCCTGGACTGCTGTTTCGATGGTGCCATAAGCCGTCATAAAAATCAAAATCGCTGTTTCGTTGAATTCTTTAATCCTTTTCAGCACTTCCAAACCAGAGATGCCTGGCAGCTTATTATCAATAAAAACCACATCCGGAACCATTGTTTCGGCGAGTTCCAGACCTTTTTCTCCGCTGTCAGCCGTGACAACGTCATAGTTTTTATTGCTAAGCTTTTTTTCAAAAGACCAACAAATTAAATTCTCATCGTCGATAACGAGAATTTTAATTTTTCTCATAAAACTGATGCCTTTATTTTTTCAATTGGGGTTCCGAATTTACCGGCAACGTAAAAGAAAAAATAGCGCCACTGCCATTATTGCTTTCCACAAAAATCTCTCCAAAATGTTTTTCCACAATATCCTGCGCAATCGACAATCCCAGTCCTGTTCCCTGATGTCGCGTTGTAAAAAACGGCGTGAAAATTTTATCAATCGTATCTTTCGGAACTCCGCATCCGGTATCTTTCACTATGACCCATGCAACGTTTTCCCCCCTGTCAAATTTTGTCTTCACCCAAATCTCGCCGCCATCCGGAGTGGATTGAATCGCATTAATTACCAGATTTTCAACTGCTTTTCCAATGAGATCTCTGTCAAACTTGAACCTGGGGATACTTTCATCCAGCTCTAAATTTATTTGAATTTTCCTCCCTTTGAGCCCGTTAATAGCAGCGGAATGCACAGATGCGACTAATTCATTTATATCTCCCAGTCGAAGAAATGGTTCCTTCAAATTGGAAAAATCAAGCAAGTCGTCGATGGCTCTTGTTACCCGTTCGGCCTGGGATTTTATCTCTTCCAATACTGCTGTATTCTTTTCATTGTTGGATTCTTTTATGATAATTTCTATGGCATTATAAATTCCAGTCAGCGGATTTTTCAGTTCATGAGCAAAGCTAGCAGCCATCTCGCCTACAGTGGCCAGTTTCCGGCTGTGATTGAGTTCTTTTTTGTGCGCTTCTTTTAATTCATTTTGCATTTGCTGTAGTCTATCCACCATTTTGTTAAAAATTGTCGCAAGTGTACCCAATTCATCAGAACCGGCAATTTTCACCCGCTCATCAAAATCACCCTTTTCAATTTTGGCAATGGATTGCTTAAAACTAAAAAGTGATTTAATCACAAAATTATAATGAATAAAAAGAACTGTTATAAAAATAACCAGCAAAAGAAAAAATACAAAAATAGTTCCTACTCGATTTGTATAGGCGATATTTCGATCGAATCTCTTCATCGAAAAATCAATGACGACATAGCCAAGTTTCTTCCTGGCTTTTGAATGACAACTATAGCACTGAGGCGAGTTGACTATATCGATGACAGCACGCAAAAATTGGCCATCACCCTTGGTTATTTTCTTTATTATTATCGACTTATTTTCTTGTCTGACAGGCTCAAAATCAAAAGTCTCCGAATCAATTTGCGCCTGTCGCGGATAGACAACATTTCCATTGACATCTACCAAAAATGCACGCTGAACATCATCGGAATTTCGGAAGTTGTCCAAAATTGAATAAATGTTCTTTTCACCATTCTGGGAGACGGTATAAAGTATCTTCTCTTTTAATAGGAGTACACGAGTACCGATGTAGTCTTCAACATCATTAAATATCCGGTTACTCAAATAATGGCTATAGACTCTTACCGATAAATCAGTTGTAACAATAATTACGATGGACAGAATCGTCACAATTTTAAATCGAAAAGATACAGGCTTGAAAATTTTTTTCAAATTAAACTTCATTATCATCAATATCTTTTAGGAGCGTGATTCTCACCATGGCAGTACAAATAACACTCTCCGGAAAAATTTCCACTATCAACAAATTCCAATTTGCCGTATATTAGGTCAGGTGAAACTTGTGAAATATCAAAGTTGATTAAATGGCTATTATTGACAGAATTTCCCTGAGACGAACTAATCCCATGCGGGTCGTGGCAGGTATTACACGGGACATTTTCTCTTGCCACATGCCTAAAATGCAACTTGCCCTTTCCCATTTGCTTTGCAAGGATCGTATTACGATCATGGCACTGGTAACATAGCTCATAAGCGAAATACGATTCAGAGGTATTGGAATCTTTGTTATAATTATATTTGAGCAAACTTGGATAAATAGAGCCATGAGGCCCTGCCGGGGAATTTGCCCCGTCACTGCCGTGGCAATCGGTGCAATACATGGTGCTTGCTTCTGTATAAGGAGAAATCAAGCTGGGAACATTGTTGTTTTTTCCGGGCCCTTCAATCGGATGATAGGAAGGATTATTCAAATCAAATTCCAATCGCACATTATCCTGTTCAATTTGACGCGGCGTTTTGCTACCGGGTTTGGACGGACTGTCAGCATGGCATCTGTAGCATAGCTCGTACTGAAATTGAATGTAATTCGTGGGAGTGCCGTTGGACGTAATGCCTTTTATGCCCTTTAGTTTTCCATTAGCAACTGGCGCCACAGCCCCGGTACTGGTTACCGCATGCGGATTGTGACAATCGGCGCATTCAACATGTTGCGAATATAACAATGCGTCTTCGTTGGGATCATGGATATTCTGATAGTTGTAAACATTATGTTTATACGGTTTGGTCAGCATTTGTCTGATATTAGTCGAAGCCACATTTCCGTTGTGGCAATTCAGGCAACTTTCTTCTTCCGGAGCAAATGTTAACAATCGTTCCTTTCCGTCAGCGCTATGCGGCGTATGGCAGTTTTCACAGCCATTTTTCGCTACAGTGGTATAACTCGTGTGCGGCCAGGGGTCTGAACCTGCTCCGTTCCAGTTTGCCTGAGAAGTTTTGTGACTGGAACTATTCCAATATTCTTTGTTGTGACATGACGTACAAAGCTGTGAGTAAATATTGCTGATGTGCAAAAAATTTTCGTTACTGTTATCATGCGGATCATGACAGGAAGTACACTGCAATTGTCCGTTTTCGAGCCAGATGTTCGGCGGCAAAGTTGCGGAGGCTGCAATTTCGTCATCGCTATTTGCAGACTGCTGATAGTCAAAAGAAATGGGATGATCATCTGAGAGATCCGTAGACAAACTGGGAGTTCCTGCTTGAGTAGTTTGTCCCGGAAATTGAGGAGCAGTTGCCGTCATACCCGTATGTCCCATTGCCACAGTGCCGTCGTGACAGGACAGACACATCACAGATGAGCCGGATGGCTGGCCTGGATTGGCTTGAATGGTGGAACTGGTGTATAAAGGATAAATGGTATTCGTTTTAAATTTTTTTGCCAAAGGATACATTGATGTGGAGACATGCGGAGTGTGGCAATATCCGCACACCGTTGATCCGCCTGATTGCGGGGAATCTACGATTAAAAATGATGTTGATAAATCATGGGGACTGTTAACAATACTCTGTCCGATTAATGAAGTCGCAAACATCAAAAACCAAACGATGAGACAAAAAGCTTTCGTTTTCATTTATCATACCCAGTATAGATTTGAAAAATTTGGACCCGTCGATTATAACTATCTGCCACATAGATTCGATCCGATTTATCAATAAAAATATCACTCGGCAACCAGAACTCTCCACTCCCCCGTCCCTGATTGCCAAAGATATCAAGGAAATTTCCCTGTTTATCAAATATTTGAATCGCGTGAAATCGAGCATCGGCTACATAAATATTACCGCGCGAGTCTGTGGCGATTCCCTTGGGATGGGAAAAATAACCCGCAGCGTCACCGCATTTGCCAAAAGTAGAGATAAAATTTCCGTCCTCATCGAATATCTGGACGCGAAAATTCATCGAGTCAATAACATAAATCGTGCCAAAATTATCAATCCAAATGAAAGTGGGGAAATTAAACTGACCCGGCAATACGCCTCGCTGCCCGATCCTTCGGATTACCTCGCCCTTTGTGTTGAGCACTGTGAGACAGTGAGCATAAGTTTCAGCAACCCATATCGTTTTGTTTTTTAAGGAAAAGGCAACACCTGTTGGGCGATTCAATTGCAAAGAATCATTTAAAATTCTCGCCTTTTTGCCCTTTTTGCGGATATAAAATAATCGGTTTAGTTTGGAATCAGTAAAATAAACTGTCCCTTCGTCGTCACCGCAAATATCGATTAATGAGGGGAAACCTGACGAACCGTCATAAAAAAACTGGGTGATTTTCCCCACCTTCTCTTCGATTCGTAAAACTGTCTTTTTGCCCTGATCCAGAACCCAAATCTTTTTGTCATTGGCATACACAGAAAATGGACGAATCAACGCCGGAGTTTTCTTCCCGATGAATAGTTGAAAAAGTCGCCTGGTAAATGATTTTTTTTTTGCCTTTTCTTTTAAAGACGGAATTTGATCAATCCAAAATATTGCAGGGACTTTTGTCGCGGAGCTGTCCCTTGAAACCAATGAATATTGCCCACAAACCGTTGAAAATTTGATCACAGAAAAAACAACAAGAAGAAAAACAACAACTTTTTCTTTTTTCACGCCCGTTCCTATTTTTTCGAGCCACCTATTAGAATCAGTTTTGCAATTCAAATCGAATTCGAAATTCAGCGCCCTTTCCCCCATTGTTGTCAAAAGTAATTTTGCCATGCAAACTATTTTCAACAAGAAAAGTCACCATCTCCAATCCAAAAGTCTTATTTTTTGTCAAATCCAAAGACGACGGTAAGCCAATCCCATTATCTGCCACGATTAATTCAAATGTATTTTCCATTAATTTGTGGAAAATAAGTTTGACCTCTCCCTTTTCTCCGTTAGGGAAAGCGTGTTTGATTGCATTTGACATGAGTTCATTGACAATAAGTCCGCACTGAATTGCAGTGTCAATCCCCAATTTGATATCGTCTATTTCCAACTTGAGCTGAATTTTACGACTATCGACATTGTAGGATTGCAAAATTACATCTGCTAAATTTTGAAAATAATCGATCACATCGATATCAGACAGGCTATTCAAGCGATAAAGATTATCGTGAATAAGCGCCATGGACATCAACTGATTCTCATAGCTTTTAAATATCTCTTTATCTTTCTTGTCGCTCAAATATTCCGCTTGAATATTTAGTAAACTGTACATCACCTGCAAATTATTTTTTACCCGATGATGGATTTCACTGAGAAGAATATCTTTTTCTTTAATCAAAGCTTTTAGCCGTTCTTCGTTTTTCTTTCGCTCTGTCACATCCAGAGAATAGGTTATCATCTGAACAACTTTTCCGGCTTTGTCAAATACCGGATAGCCATGAACTTCGATATTCCTCAACTCTCCCGATTCGTCATAGTGTACGTGCTCCACAACTTCAGGTTTTCCAGATTTCACAACATTTCCCAGCGGGCACGGATGCACAGGAAGCTTGCACGGTGAATCGCTGTGGTGCAGAGTCTTATAGCAAATAGAATCTTTTTGCACTCCCTTTTGTCGCGCTGAACTGTTGGCGATTTTGATTTTATAAGTATTCACATCCACAACATAAAAAGGATGGGGCAGAGAATCAATCACTTTGTTGAGGAATTCATGTTGGTTGCGGATTTTTTCTTCAGCAGCTTTTCGCTCTGCAATTTCTTTCTGGAGCCGCGCATTGGATGTGGTCAATTCAAGAGTACGCTTTTTCACTAGTTCTTCCAGATGATTCCGATAATTTGTCAATTCCTCCTCTGTCTGTTTCCTTCTCGTAATATCTCGAATAGAGGAAAGAACGACTTTTTTTCCGTTATAAAGAAAAACATGAGAAAATAATTCCACGGGAATCTTGCTACCATCTTTGCACAATTGAACCATTTCGCATGTATTCTGCTCTTTTTCCAGCAGTTCATCGATAATTTCCGGTATTTTTTTTCTGGACTCCTGATCAAAAAAAGCATTCGGATCCATTTGCAAAAGTTCTTTTTTGGAATAACCCAGCATATCGATGGCGACTTGATTTACATCCAACAAGCGAATTTGTTTCCCATCTTTTTCTTCTATCCGCCAGAGATAAATTGCTTCGTTTGAATGGTCAAACAATTTACGGTAATTCGTCTCACTCTCTTTTACTTTTTCCTCAGATTTTTGTAAGGCTTCCTGTTGCGAGTGATATTTTGATTCCAATTCTCGCTTTTTGGCAATTAAATCTCTGATATACTTAATGGCAATGACAGAAAGGATTAAAAGAAAGATCAAACTCGTGAGCAAATATTTCGTGGTAAAACTTCGCAGCACGTGATTAACTGCCTGCTCAGAACTCGCGATAATCAACGCCCAATCCTGCGACGGCAAATCTATCGGATAAGTGACAATAATTCGCCTGGCGCCATTTGAACAGACATAATCGCATTGGTTGGGTTTGTGCGTATCCATTCGCCCGAGAAATTTCTTCAGAGAATCCCGCTCAATAGGGTTTCCTTCTGTCAATTGTTCACGTTGACGTTTGTAAGGGCAAATGACCTCGCCGTTAATATTCATCAACCAACAAATACGGTCATCGATATGAGAAGGTAAATGTCCGCGAAATAAATCGACCAATCTGATAATAAAAACTACTGCGCCCTGGAACTCATTGTCACGATTAAAAATTGGGGAAAAAATAGCGAATCTTTTTTCTTTTTTACCGCGAGGTGTAAAAACAAAATCATGAATAGACTTGCTGTAATCTGAGTTTTGAATTATCGGAAAATAATCTTGAATCCATTGAGGATTGCTATCGGAAATCGGATCAGGGTAAGAGAGCCAGATTTTGCCTTGAGCGTTTACAACGAGAATATCGCTAACATGAGATCCCTTGACATGGTCAAATTTTCCGGTGAATATCCGGTTGCTGTTTTTTCTATCAAAATTTCGGATTGCTTCTCTTTCAGCCAATTCCGTGGTTTCTTGAAATAATGAATGGATATTATCTTCAATACCAACAACTGTCTGTTTTGCCAGCAATAATTGCTGTTTATAAAATTCTTTTTCTACAAGCTCTTTTGCTTCGTTATACGTATATAATAGCAAGTAACTGAGCCCGACCAAAACGGCAATAATTGAAAAGATTGGTATCCAAAAATTTCTGCGGGATAAAATATTCATTACGATATCTTTCAGTTAACCATACAACGATATTATATTGGTGGAGCAAAGCATAAGTAAGATAACACTTAATTCATTATGAATCAGAAGGAGCAGAATGAAAACGTTCCATTGACAGAGACATAAGTTTATTCCAGGAATTTGATTGCCATGGGTGCAAATAATAAGAGCCAACACCGTGAGATGTTGGCTTTTAAAAATACAATTTTGAAAAAAGAATTAGCTATTTTTTGGGTACGTGATGTTCAATTTTCTTTTTCATTACGGCAAATTTAAATTCTTTGAAAGTCGGGCTTTTCGAGTTATGGCAGGTCACGCAATCTTTCTCTTGAGGAAGAACCAGCCCATAATCGGCAGCTTTCAATTTTCCTGCGCGAATCCCTTTCATGGCTTTCATGCTTTTGTACGCAGAGCCCGGACCGTGGCAAGCTTCGCAAGAAACGCCCTCTTCTTTGGTGAGCGTCGCTGCCGCGGCTTTTTTGTATCCGGTCACATGACAAGCCAGACATTCCGGCGCTTCCTGGGGGCTGCATTTCAAACCCTTCTTTTCAGCAATTTTTTTGGCTTCCGGCGTCCCTAATGTTTCAAACGCCTTGGCATGTTTTGCTTTCATCCAGGTTTCGTAAATCTGTCCTTTCTTGGCGCCTTTGTGGC
>JAADGR010000420.1:12894-13194 GCA_013152225.1 Calditrichota bacterium | reverse complement strand
AGATTAGAATAACGCAATGTTGCGCTTGCCTGTTTGTTGCGCTTGATGTACCAAAAGATTAAAACCGGAATAACGGCAAACAGAGCAAGGAACTCCGGGTTTGCAAAACGAAACATTTCAGTCATCCTCCCCGGTCTCTAACGGAGGATCAGCAGCAACGCCGACATCCTCTGCCACAGTCTCGACAGCTTGTTCTTCCGTTGTCTCCTCAGGCTCCTTTGTTTCGTCCTCGCTCTCGACTACAACAAGTTTGGACTTTTTTACAAAATCGAAAGCAATTTGCGTGGTCTTTTTGTTTTC
>JAADGR010000420.1:0-12795 GCA_013152225.1 Calditrichota bacterium | reverse complement strand
TTTCATCGAGCAACTGGCTTGTGGTCATTTCCATGGCGTAAATATAAAACCTGTTGCCAATATACTGACGAATAATATCGGATAATTCAATGTAATATTCCTTCACCTTACCGGCAGCCAACAGATCACTTTGCACCAGCTTTTCCAATGCCTCCAGGGCAATTTCGTGGGCCGGCCGCGACGGCTTTTCTTTTCTCGGAATGAGAGACTTGCCCGCTTTCCTTCTTTTAATATAATAAAAAATAAACAAAGCCAGAAGAAGGGCTGCAAGAATAATTGAAGCAAGCAGAATGATTCGCCCGTACTGTTTTGCCGGCTCGAGCGGTGGTTTTATATCGCGAATGTCACCCGCCTGGTCAGGATTCAGACTCTGCACGGTAATTTTGATCGGTTTTGTTTTGATAGATTGAACTGTGGAATCAGCGGCTGTTGTAAAATCGATTTTAAGAGGAGGAATTTCAAACTCGCCGGTGTCAAATGTTGACAGCGTATAGTCTGTTTGTTCGACAATCTGGCTGTCTGTTTTAACAGGTTCCAGAACTTTATAGTCGCGAATTTCGAACTGGCCAAGATTCGCACCCAATGACGGAGACTGGATTTTCACATCCGGATCGTGAGTGATGATGACGGAATAGCGAAAAACATCGCCGATCAGGATCGTTGAACGATCGACTTGTGAATCCACCGTTATAGACCCTTCGGCCAGAGCGCTGCTGCTAACGAATGCCAGAAAGAAAAACAGAATAAATATTTTTTGCCGTAATATCTTCAATTGTATACCGTATTTTTACTTGACCCTGTTTTCATAGAATTTTACATTTTCAGCCATGATCATTCTTTCGATGAGTGCCTGGTACTCATCCAAATATTTCTTACGCGTCAAATCCTGAGTGACCTGCTGTCTCACTTCCGAAAGCGGCTTTTCCCTGACAATATTTCCATCTTTGTCTTTTTCAGCATAATCATCCTTGTGTGCATCATAATAAAGTTGAATGTCGCTATCCTCGATTTTCACTTTATTGGCAACACGATCCTCCAACAATTTGCGCACCATAAGCGATTTTTTGGCTTGAAACGCACCTTCAATCACATCCCTGTCTTTATCAAGACCCGCACGCTTTGCTGTGTTATAAAGAAGATCGGTTGCAACATAATCGCGCAGAAAAGCCAGCTTTTGCTCCCTGCCGCGAAATTGCTCTCTCACACTGGGCGGCAGCTGACTGATTTCAAAATCCAGATCACCCTGAGTGATTTCGCGGTTGCCGATTTTGGCAATGACTTCACCGGGACGCTTTTTCTGAACTTTTGATTGATCGTATTGGACTGTTTCATCGAGCGCTTGCTTGGCGTCTTCCGGTTTTTCCAACCGTTCCAGGCAGGCAACGATTTTTTTATTCACCTCTTCCATCAAGCTGCTTTCCGGATAAAGGTGTTTTATTTTGAGATAATACGCCAGCGCCTGTTGATAATCTTTAACGCGATCAAAATATATATTCGCAATGATGTAATTTACATTTGCACGCTCGCGGCTGTCAATATCGTACTCGTCCAGATAGCGTTGATATTCCCGGATCGCCTGGGGGTAAAGCGACTTATTGATCAGGTCGCCGGCATACTCGCGCAGTTTGTCACCATTTACAGCGGGCTTGTCCTTATTTTTGCAGCCGCTTAAAATCAACACACCTGCTGTCAGCAGAATAAAAGCCGCTTTGACACCTTTAAAATAATTCATTATCTCCTCCAAAACCGGATTGAGTTTTAGCGAAAGCGCTTTGCACGCATTCGGAAAAAGCGTACCAGGGGTTCGATGTAGGATTCATTGGTTTTGATATCTATATAATCAACGCTCATGGAACGAAAAAGCTTTTCGCGTTCTAAAATCGTTTCACTCGTGCGCGCTGAAAAATCCCGGCGAACATCTGCACTCGACGTATCCAACAAAAAAGTTTCCCCGGTTTCCGCATCCTCCAGTTCAATGAAACCAACATCTGGCAGGTCCACTTCACGGGGATCGGTAACCGTGATTGCCACGATGTCATGGCGTTTATTGGCAATTTGCAGTGCTTTTTCATAACCGCTACTGATGAAATCGGAAACAAGAAACACAACGGCACGTCGCGTTGTCACTCGAGACAGAAATTGCAGCGCCTCAGCAATGTTGGTTTGATGTCCCTGCGGCTCATGATAGAGAATTTCCCGAACAACGCGCAGCACATGCGATTTACCCTTTTTCGGGGCAACGTATTTTTCCACCTGATCGGAAAAAATGATGAGGCCGACTTTATCGTTATTTTTAATGGCAGAGAAAGCGAGCAAAGCGCAAATTTCGGCAGCGATATCGCCCTTCATCCGCTCAACTGTGCCGAATTCGCCGGAAGAACTCACGTCCACTAAAAGTATGACCGTAAGCTCGCGCTCTTCCTCGAACACTTTCACATAAGGATGCCCCATTCGCGCCGTGACGTTCCAGTCGATGGTACGAATATCGTCGCCAATCTGGTATTCACGGACTTCGGAGAACTCCATACCCCGGCCTTTGAAGACAGAGTGGTACTCGCCGGAAAAAACATCGTTCACTAAACCGCGCGTGGAAATTTCGATGCGCTTGACTTTTTTAAGTATTTCTTTTGGAATCAATGATATTCAATTCTTTTATTTAATTTCTTTCCCAACTCGTGTCATTCTGTAAGAATCTTTTTGGCCATGCGATTAAATAATAAAAATGCCAATCCCAACGTTTTCCCACCAAGATTCCTACTGAATGACACAACATCATTTTTTTTAAAATCGCTAACGCAGGCACCTGCCACCCGAATTAAGATGGCGACGGTCGATGTCCGCCACAAAGCGCCGGAATAATCATGTTTTGATTAGGGCACTTCAATCTTGTTCAAAACTTTGCGCACAACATCTTCTGCGGTAATTTCCTCTGCTTCGGCTTCGTAGGTCACGATGATGCGGTGGCGTAAAACATCCATGCCGATGGAACGGACATCTTCCGGCGTTACGAAACCACGCCTCCTGATGAACGCATGTGCTTTGGCCGCCAGCGTCAAATTGATCGATGCACGCGGGGAAGCACCGTAAGCAATCAGTTCCTCAATATCATCCAGACCATAATCCTTTGGCTTGCGTGTTGCAAAAACAATGTCAATGATATAATTTTCAATCTTGGGATCGATATAAACTTCATGAACTGCGCCTTTCGCTTTCAAAATATCTTTAGGCGTTACAACGGAGCTCGCCGAAGGAATTGCTGGCTGCGTCATTCGGCGCATGATTTCCAGTTCTTCGTCCCGGTCCGGATAGCCGACGGAAAGTTTCAGCATAAAACGGTCGACCTGCGCCTCGGGAAGCGGATAGGTTCCTTCCTGCTCAATAGGATTTTGTGTTGCTAAAACCAAAAAGGGAGCGGGCAAAGCAAATGTTTCATTTCCAATTGTAACCTGACGCTCCTGCATGGCTTCCAGAAGAGCAGATTGTACTTTTGCCGGCGAACGGTTAATTTCATCCGCCAAAACGAGGTTGGAAAAGACCGGCCCCTTTTTCACAGAAAATTTACCATCATGCTGATCATAGATCATTGTCCCGATAAGATCAGCCGGCAGCAAATCCGGTGTAAACTGGATGCGCTGAAATCCGGTTTTGATGACGGATGCCAGAGTTTTCACTGCCATCGTTTTCGCCAATCCCGGGACACCTTCGAGAAGAATATGACCATCTGCCAAAAGACCAATCAGCAGCCTTTCAATCATATATTTTTGTCCAACGATAACCTTGCTGACCTCGCTGGTGATCTTTTCAACGAATTCACTCTCTTTTTGAATTTTTTCGTTAATCGCCTGAATATCGATATTCATTGATCCTCCCGGACATCTTTGCTATTCTTCGGTTTCTTCCTGCGGCGCATCCAAAACTTTCACCAACTCGCCGCGCAGACTCTTTTGTAAACTTGACTCGATCAAAGTATACATTCTTTCCAGTTCGCTTTTCTCACCCGCTCCTCCCGAAAACTTGATCATATCTGCTTTTTTAAGACTCTCGGCGGTCTCGTTCACAAACCTGTCGTCCAAATCTTTATTATGCAAGTCCTTAATCACATCTTCGGTTGTTGCCTCCAGGCCTGCAACGTGGAATTTCTCCGCAAGGAATAATCTGAGAAGGCGCGATAAGCGGGCAAAGCCATCCCCTACATCCAGGTCAGGAGCGTCGAGGTCGACGGCATTTTTCAATTTTTCCAGATATTGTTCTTCCAACGGTACCGAAGCCGCAGCTTCCATTTCCGCTTGTCGCTTTTTCTCCGCTTTTTTCTTTGCCGCCTGGCGGATGAAAGCAATAACCACAATCACCAGCACAAAAACAAGAATAACCCACAAAATCCAGCTTTTGGAACCGGGTTCCGGCAAAGGATCAGTGACTTTAACCTCGATCCGGTTGGTGGTTAACCGGTATTCTTTATCATTGCCCATGTCTGTATAGGTAATGATCAGCCCCTCCACATAGCCCATGCCGAGACTCTTTGGTTTTAAAGTGTACTCGTATTCCTGAATTGCTTTGGTCACGCCATTTACATTAGCCACCCGATTGGCAGACGAGTTCTCCTTAATTTCAAAGTTTTCGAGAAGGGGATTATCGAACTGGTGAATTTCATATTTGTCAAGATCTCCCGTCCATTTGAGTTGAACTGTGAAAGAAATAGTTCGGTTGAGGGGCACCTCGGTTTGATCCACAGAAGCGGACAAGCGAATTTCACCTCCGGATGGAGGAACAGCAACCTTTATCGAATCCTGCGAGAGAGAAGGAACAGCTTGCAACGATAATATAAAAACCACGAACAGAGAAAATCGTAATACCTTCATTGTCTCTCCAATTATTTATGACAAATCCGTAAAAAACCGAAAAGCATGTCATCCCGAATAATCAGAAAAGCGATCTTTATCAAACAGCACTTTTGGGGATTTTTTACGAGCAACTCATTTACCTAACACCTTCACATGAACACAAGGTTTTGAGACGCCATGCGATCGCAAAGGTTGCATTTTATCTCCATGAAAAAGCCGATATGCTTGGCATCTCGAACCGGACGCGTTCGTTGATACCAATAACATCGGCTTCTCTTGTCTGATTAAGATGTTATTTTTCAGCAGTTTTTAAAGAATCCGAACCTAATTGAAGTTCAATTTCGCTCAAGTCCTGTCCCAGGTGCGCCAATTCCCATTTTACCGAAGAGGCCAATTCATGTTTGGGGTACTTTTTCAAAAATTCCTGATAAGCCGCTTTCGCTTTGTCGAGATCGTGAATGTCGTTAGCATAACGATACCCGATCATAAATGTCGACTGAATCGCATAGCTGCTCTTTGGATAATTTTCCACTAACTTTTTATAAGCTGTGACGGATTTGTCATAGTCCTTCAAGTTATTTGCATAAATAACACCGAGCTTATAAAGATCAGTATCGATTTTCTTTGACTCGGGATATTTTTTCACGAGTGCTTCATACGTCTTCGCCGCCTCCTGCCACTGTTCCTTGTTCTCGAAATTCAGGGCTTTTGCGCGCAACTGTTCTTCCGTCATTTTCTTGCCACAACCTGCAAGCAAGACGACCATCAGCAAAGCAGCGATTGTTCCGTTCCAATACTTCATAAAACATCCTCCGGTAAATTAATTCTTTCATTCAACGCCAAAGACAATAAAGTGTTCCTCACAAGCGAAAAAGTTATTCTTTTTTTCCTATAAAATCAAGTGAATTCTCAGAAACAATGACTTGTATTGTTTCGCCTGCCGTGAAATCACCTTGCAACAACTTGGTTGCCAAAGAATTAATCACCATTTTCTGTATTAACCGCTTCAATGGCCGGGCGCCAAAAGCCGGCTCATACCCATTCTCGGCCAGAAAATTTTCGGCTTCCGGAGTTAACTCGATCTTCAGATCATGAGCTTGTAACAGCCGATCAACATGCTTGAATTGAAGCTTGACGATTTTTTTAATGTCATCCCTGCTCAATGCATCAAACACGATAATATCATCGATCCGATTTAAAAACTCGGGGCGCAGATTCGCCTTGAGCATTTTTGTCACTTCCTGTATAATTTCTTCGTGTACGACGTCGCGGTTATCATCCGTCAGATTTTGCGATCTTTCCATGATGAATTGGGCACCAATATTGGAAGTCATGATAATTATGGTATTTTTAAAATTGACTGTTCTGCCCTTATTGTCGGTTAACCGCCCATCATCCAAAACCTGCAACAAAATATTGAAAACTTCGGGATGCGCTTTTTCGATTTCATCCAAAAGAATAACGGAATACGGCCGGCGACGAACCGCCTCTGTAAGTTGCCCGCCTTCTTCGTAGCCGACATAACCGGGAGGTGCGCCGATCAGACGAGAAACAGCGTGCCGTTCCATGTATTCGGACATGTCGATGCGCACCATCGCATGCTCGTCATCGAAAAGAAACTCTGCCAAGGCGCGTGCCAGTTCCGTCTTGCCGACACCGGTCGAACCCAAAAAGATAAAAGAACCGATTGGACGCGATGCATCCTGCAAGCCTGCCCTGGCCCGACGAATGGCGTCAGACACAGCGCGGACAGCCTCGTCCTGGCCAATCAGCCGCTGGTGAATACGCTCTTCCATGTGCAGCAGTTTTTCTTTTTCGCTCTCCAACATACGGCTGACCGGAATGCCCGTCCACTTTGCAAGAACTTCTGCGACATCCTCCTCCTCAACCTCCTCCTTGAGCATCTGACGGTCCTTTTGCAATTGAACCAGTTTTTCGTTCACATCATTCAATTTGCTTTGTAACTCGACGAGTTTTCCATATTTATATTCCGCAGCTTTGGCCAGATCTCCGTCCCGCTCTGCGTTGGCGGCCTCGGTTTTTACCTGATCGAGTTGCTCCTTCAGGGAACGGATTTGACTGATAATGCCTTTTTCCAATTCCCAATGTGAACGCAGTTCCCGCCGCTGTTCATCCAGATTCGCAATTTCCTTTTCAACTTCGTCGAGACGATCTTTCGAGGCTTTGTCTTTTTCTTTTTTCAAAGCCTGGCGTTCGATCTCGAGTTGTTTTAGTTTTCTTTCGACCTCATCAAGTTCCTCAGGCATACTGTCAATCTCGATTCGCAATTTGGAAGCGGCTTCATCAATGAGATCGATAGCTTTATCCGGCAAAAACCGGTCGGAAATGTAGCGATCGGAAAGCGTTGCCGCAGCAATGATCGCTGCATCCTGAATGCGCACGCCGTGATGCACTTCGTATTTTTCCTTCAGTCCGCGCAGAATAGAAATCGTATCTTCCACCGTAGGCTGATCCACATAAATGGTTTGAAAACGCCGTTCAAGAGCTGCATCCTTCTCGATATACTTGCGGTATTCATCGAGCGTGGTCGCTCCTATACAGCGCAACTCACCCCGCGCCAAGGCCGGCTTGAGCATATTGGAAGCATCCATCGCACCTTCTGCCGCTCCGGCACCGACGAGTGTGTGCAGTTCGTCGATGAAAAGAATGATCCGGCCATCAGATTCGTTGATCTCATGCAGTACGGCTTTGAGACGCTCCTCAAACTCACCGCGAAATTTTGCGCCGGCAATCAAAGCACCAATATCCAGGGCCAGAATTTGCTTCGGTTTCAAATTTTCCGGTACGTCGCCCTGAACGATACGATGCGCAATACCTTCGGCAATAGCCGTTTTACCAACGCCCGGTTCTCCGATGAGCACAGGATTATTTTTCGTTCGCCGCGATAAAACCTGCAGAACCCTGCGGATTTCGTCGTCTCTGCCGATAACCGGATCCAGTTTGCCTTTTCGCGCAAGATCATTCAAATCGCGTGAATAGCGTTTCAATGCCTGATACTTTTCCTCCGGATTCTGATCTGTCACTCGCTGGGTGCCACGAACTTGCTGCAAAACCTTTAAAACAACTTCGTGCGTAATGCCGTTGTCGCGCAGCAATTGCCCGGCATCGGATTTATCATCACATAATGCAATCAGCAAATGTTCTACGCTGACAAATTCATCCCGAAGCTGGTTCGCTGCTTTGAACGCTTTTTCAAACAATTCATTTGCCGCGTGTGACAAATAGATTTGCCCTACACCTCCCGATATCTTGGGAAACTTTGCAACCAGCTCATCCGCTCTGTTTTTTACCAAAGCAGGATCAACGCCAATCTTTTTCAATATCGAGCGTGAGATGCCGTCCTGAGGCTCTAACAAGCTGCCAAGCAAATGCGCAGGTTCAATTTGCTGGTGGCCATGTTCCGAGGCAAGCTGCTGCGCACGATTCAAAGCTTCCTGCGATTTAATTGTTAACTTGTCAAATGATATCATAGTGCATCACTCCTTTACATCAAAAAGGGCGAGAAAAACTCGCCCTTTAATTATTTCATATTTCATTCTTGTTATTTATTGTCATCATCCACAACTTCAAAATCCGCTTCCTCTGCTTCACCGTGCTTTCCTTCTTCGCTTGCAGTTTGCTCCTGGCTCTGCTGAGCGGAAGCTCCGGCAGCCTCCTGTGCTGTCGCCGCCTCGTACATTTTGGAGGCAGCACCATGCCACAGTTCATTGAGAGCATCCATTGCGGATTTTATCTCATCCACATTATCCGTTTTCACGGCTTCTTTAAGACGGCCAACACCGGCTTCCAGTTTATTCTTCGTCTCCGCGTCCAGCTTGTCGGCATTTTCCTTGATATTTTTTTCAGTCTGATAAATAAGCTGATCAGCCTGATTCCGCGTATCAATGGCCTCTCGTTTCTTTTTGTCTTCGGCAGCGTGCGATTTCGCATCGTTAACCATTTTTTCGACTTCTTCTTTTGAAAGACCCGTCGACGCTTCAATATGAATGGATTGCTCTTTGCCGGTTGCCTTGTCTTTTGCAGAGACATTCAGAATACCGTTGGCATCGATGTCAAAAGTAACCTCAATTTGAGGGATACCGCGCGGAGCCGGCGGAACGCCATCCAAATGGAAACGGCCAAGTGTTCTGTTATCAACGGCCATCTCACGCTCGCCCTGGAGCACGTGAATTTCCACAGAAGTTTGATTATCCGCAGCAGTTGAAAAGACTTCTGTTTTTTTCGTCGGGATAGTAGTATTTTTTTCAATGAGTCGCGTATTTACGCCGCCCAACGTTTCGATACCCAGGGAAAGCGGGGTAACATCGAGCAGAAGCACATCCGTAACATCGCCGCCGAGAACGCCGCCCTGAATTGCAGCACCAATGGCAACAACTTCATCAGGATTGACGCCCTTGTGCGGGTCTTTGCCAAAAAGTTCCTTCACCATTTCCTGAACTTTTGGCATTCTGGTCGAACCGCCAACAAGAACCACTTCGTCGATATCATTGGAACTCAAACTCGCGTCCCGAAGGGCTGTCTTACATGGCTCAATCGTCCGCTGAAACAAATCGTCGCAAAGCTGTTCAAACTTGGCGCGCGTTAATGTCATATTCAAATGTTTTGGACCCGTATCGGTTGCCGTAATAAAAGGCAAATTAATTTCGGTTTGCGCGGTTGTCGAAAGCTCACACTTGGCCTTTTCTGCTGCTTCTTTCAATCGCTGCAAAGCCATCGGATCCTTGGACAAATCCACACCTTCGGTTTTAATAAACTCGTCAACCAACCAGTCGATCACTTTTTGATCAAAATCATCGCCACCGAGATGTGTATCGCCGTTGGTGGATTTTACTTCAAAAACACCATCACCAATTTCGAGGATAGAGATATCGAATGTACCGCCGCCAAGATCAAAGACAGCTATTTTTTCGTTGGCCTTTTTATCCAACCCATAAGCCAGTGAAGCGGCTGTGGGCTCATTAATAATTCTTTTAACCTGCAAACCGGCAATATCGCCGGCCTCTTTTGTCGCCTGCCGTTGACTGTCATTGAAATAAGCAGGTACAGTAATAACGGCCTCTGTCACTTTTTCGCCCAGATAATCTTCAGCAGTCTGCTTCATTTTCTGAAGAATCATCGCAGAAATTTCCTGGGGCGTATATTCTTTATCATCAATCTTGACGCGGGCGACATCATTGTTGCCGCTAATAACCTTATAGGGCACTTCATCAATCTCGGTGGAAACCTCTTTATATCTTCTTCCCACAAAACGCTTTATTGAATAAATTGTCTTTTCGGGATTTGTGATCGCCTGTCTTTTCGCCACCTGACCAACAAGCCGTTCACCATTCTTTGAAAACGCAACGACCGACGGCGTCGTTCTCGCACCTTCAGAATTGGGGATAACGGTTGGTTCTCCGCCTTCCATCACAGCAACACAAGAGTTCGTCGTCCCTAAATCGATTCCAATTATTTTTCCCATTTCTGTTTTCTCCTTTTTAAAATCTATTTTCATTTTTTGTTTATGTCAAAATAAAAACGCCTCTCCTCTAGCAATTTATATGCCACAACAGGCGCTTTAACCGAATACAGCACATTCGTAAAAAAAACAGGCACATAGTATAAATGTTATGCGCCTGCTTCATTTTGTTCTGACTCGACTTTTATTTTACCGAGGCCAATGTGTCAGGATTTCTGTCATCATGCCCTTGTGACCTCGCTATGCAGCTTTATTTTTTCTAATTACAGGATGCGATGATCACGCCGCCTGTTTCCATCGCACAACAACCTCTTCTCTTCCCTTGCTACCTCTTCCTCTCCGGTCTGAAGCATCGCGGGATATTTCAAGTTTCCCCTTGAATGCCTTTTTAAACTGCTTTCCCAACTGCAAGGCCATCCATTGGTTGATTGTAGTGATTGTCATGTGATTTTTATTTTGCTCGATTGATAATATTCTCGATAAATGATTATGTCTTTTTTCAATATCTTCTTCTTTTTTAATCATTTTCAATATTTCATCCCGGCGATCCTGTAACACCGGTCCTTCAAGATAAACAATGCCATACACAACTTTATCTCTTTTTCTTTTACATGCCTCACATAAAACGTATTCAACATCATTATTTGCTACCTGGGCCAATTCCGCATCCGGAACCCATTTTTTACCATTGTGAACTGCATGACATTTACGGCAAACCTTCATCGTTACCTCCTATGGATGTTATTAATGCCGGAAGACACAATGTAACCATGCCTTCCGGACATTACAATATAGGTGATATTTGCTTTAAGGAAAGACCCTTTATTTTTTATCCTTGGGAATTCGAATGGCCCTGAAAAAGCTCATATCCTTGTATTTTAATTTAAAAAGAACAATATCATTGGGTTTCAGACGTCTGATAATTTTGTTAAATTCACGAACATTATGAACCGGCTGCCTGTTAACGGCTGTGATGAGTTGTCCTTCCCGAAGTCCCTCGCGGGCAGCAATGGAATTACCTTTCACCGAGGTAATAATAACACCTTCTCCATCTTCATAGCCGAGTCTGCGCGCCAGTTCGTTTGTCAGATCTTGCACTTCAATGCCAAGTTTGTTCTCATTCTTTGTACTTTCTTCGGACTTGGCAATACCACCGGATGGTCTTTCAGCCAGTTTAACCGTTAATACTTTTTCCTTTCCATCCCGCCAAACGGTTAATTTAACTTTTGAATCCGGCGGGTAAGATGCAACTTTATTCGTAAGTTGATCCCTGTTCTCAATCTTCTCATCATTCAGCTTGATAATAATATCTTCTTCTTTCACACCTGCTTTCCCGGCAGGACTGTCTTCGACCACCTGGTTTACGAAAGCGCCCTTGGCCTCATCCAATTTATAAAATTGTGCCATTTCATCACTCACATTGGAAATCATTACGCCAAGATAGCCACGAATGACGTGCCCCTCGGAAATAAGCTGCTGCATGACACTGTGTGCAAGATTTACCGGTATGGCAAAACCGATGCCCACATTGGCCCGGCCAAGAATCGCAGTGTTTATTCCGATAAGCTCACCACGCAGGTTCACCAAGGCACCGCCACTGTTTCCCGGATTAATAGCCGCATCAGTTTGAATAAAATCCTGATATTGAATTTTACCTCCTCCTAACTCCGGCAGAGTCCTTCCTTTTGCACTAACAATGCCGGCTGTTACCGTACTTCTGAAGATTTTATCAAAAGGATTACCGATTGCCAGCACCCATTCACCCACTTCCAAATCATCAGAATTTCCTAATTTGATAGCCGGCAAACCGGTCTTGTCAATCTTGATGACGGCAAGATCACTCTCAGGATCAGTGCCCACAACCTTTGCATCATAGTCTTTTTTTGCGATGGTAACTGTTAGTTCATCCGCATCCTTTACAACATGGTTATTGGTAAGAATATACCCATCCGGATTGATGATAACGCCTGATCCCAAGCCACGCAGTATCTGTTCCTGCTCTTCAGGAACGTTGAAAAATTGACGAAAAAAATCATCCTGAAAAAAAGGATTCGTGCGCCTTTTTACAACCGACTGGCTACTTATTGTAACTACGGACGGACTGACTTTTTCCGCAACTTTGGCGAATGCTTTGCTGAATTTCTCCAATCCAAGCAATTCTTCTGAAACCGGTTCGTTTGAACCCAGAACAACAGGTTTTACGGTTTCTTTCTCGCTATCTGCTGCAACACCCTTTAAGGGTAAATTAAAATTCGAAGCAATGATCAGTCCGGTTACAATACCCACAAAAATTGCAAAGATAAGAATGATCGAAAATTTTTGAGACTTCATTTCTCTCCCTTTCAAAAAATAATACCTTTTAGTAGCTTTTAATGAAAATAGACATGAGTTGCTCGTAAAAAGTCCCAAAATGTCATTGCGAGCGAAGCGAAGCAATCTGGATGTCGGCTAAGGTGCAGTTTTTTAAAGATCGCT
>JAADGR010000387.1 GCA_013152225.1 Calditrichota bacterium | reverse complement strand
ATCACCATTGGGGTCGATAAAAACCTCAAAATCATTGTCGTAATATATAACCGAATCCCGTTTTTTTGTTGAAATGCCTTTTGGCGGTAATAAACCCGGCGTAAAGCCCATTTAACATCTTCTTCCTTTTGGTAAACAAACTCGTCCCTACCTGAGCCAGCCGTTTTATCAGAAAACTGTACAAAACCCCACATTTCAGGATAGTGCATATTAATTACACCCTGGGGTGACCACACCCAGTTATCTTCAGGATAGGGTTTATTTGTGGCAGGATTAACAACTTTTTCGTATTGTCCGTTTTCAACTTTTACTTTCCATTCAACACGAGAAAAATTGACACGCCACTGGTCGCCATGTGCGGGCGGAGTCTCCTTGTCGGCACACTCTTCCAGCGGCTTCCAGGGAAGGGCAATCTCCAGCGTCCATCCTTTGTCCTTATCGCCGGCTTTGTTTATGGTTCCCCGGACATGCACTGCCGATTTCAATCCACCTATATCCCAGAAAAAAAGTGCTCTCGCATCGTCCCGATAGGGTCTGTCGAGGAACAGGTCCCATTCTGTACTGAATGCATTGATTTCCAGTTCATAATATCTGTGTGTATCACCATTGGGGTCGATAAAAACCTCAAAATCATTGTCGTAATATATAACCGAATCCCGTTTTTTTAGTTTGGCCCACACGTCCGGTTCTTCTATTTCAGCCAAAATGTAGAAACAGGTATCATCCCACAACATTTTTGCACGCGTCCTGAAACGGGGCGTTGGTTTGCTGTTACCTTCTATATCCTGAAAATCCCTTGTCCATTCCGCTTTGGCCCATATAGCTTCATCCATTCTGCCGTCGATGGTTAAAGGTCGATCTGTCTTGTAGCAAACATATCGCGCCGGATGAAATGGAATCGCAGGTTCAGGAATCTCCAGCTTTTCTCCGGCTTTACCGGTTGCTTTATCACCCGGCCCTGGAGAACAAGAAAATAAAAACAACACCAATACGAGATATCGCATAAACAGCCTCTACAGATTATTGTTCTTTCCCATTATTACACGCACATCGCATTCAGATTGATTAGAAATTGGGAGCGTTGTCATTTCAACAAAATGAGTTTGCGCATGGCGGAAAAATCACCGGACTGCATGCGGTACAAGTACATTCCTGTGGCAACGGATTTTCCGAAATCATCTTTTGCGTCCCAGGTGACCTGATAATTTCCTGCCGGCACATTCCGTTCCACCAGGGTGCGAATTCGCTGGCCGAGCATATTATAGATTTCAATTTTTACTTTACCGGCCCGGGGCATACGGTACGTAATCGTTGTTGTCGGATTGAACGGATTCGGATAATTTTGTTCCAATGTGTATGTTTCAGGAATTGCCTCAGTCTGCTCTGCGATTTCCACCTTTTGTGCAATATCCTCACGCAGAAAGATATCATCCATCTGCCAGCCGTTAAACTTTTCGCTGATATCTCCGCTTTTGGTTTTAACACGAAGACGCATGAGAACATTTTCAAAACCCGGTCCCGTGTACTCTCCGATGGGGATAAAATAATATTTCCATGTTGGCTTGAGGCTGGAAAACTTTTTGATAACATTCCAGGTCTCGCCGCCATCTGCGCTCAATTCGATATAGCCAAAATCTTTGGCCGGACGAAACTTGTTTTTGGACCAAAACGTCAGCACGGCATAATTTGTCGTCGAAAGATCAATCGGCGTCTTTAACGTCAGCGTTGTTTCGTTGCCGCTCTTTGGAGCGCCACCGGGACTGTCATTGAGGCTGAAAAAACCATCCTCCGGATCAATTTCTTCCAGGCCCCAGGTGCCGTTCGTATCCGCTTGCCATTCCCATAAGCCATGTTCAAAATCTTCATAACCGATAATGACCGTATCGACAGGTCCATGGGCATAGTTGAAATTTGAATTTGTATCGGCAGCGGAAAAATAATACATCAAAGTATCACCGTATTGAAAGTCACCCTGAATTTCTCCGGAAAACTCGTTTTCACCTGCGGCTGCCAGTGCTTTAACACTGTCCTGAGCCATGCGGTTCGTCCAAAAATGAACAAAGACGCGATTCGTGTCAACCAGGGTATTATCGGTAATTTTTGCAATGGGCTGAAACGGCCCTTTTTTATCCATGGAATTGTACAACTTTTCCACAGATGTAACAGATGGTGCTTCAGTATCCCGGCCGATTTTATAGGAATAATGAATTCTTGGTGCGTAATAGCCGTTATCCGCTTCAACCAGAATCTGGTAATCAACAACACCTTCATCAATGGCCGGAATCATTGCATGATACGTGCCGTTCGTATCGGCTGTCATCTCCACCACGGTCTCCGGATATTCGCCATTTACGGTGTATAACAATTCCACACGCTGCAACTGAAGCGTATCCGAATCGACATCAATAACCGCACTGATTTCGCGCGCAACGGGTGCGGACACATCCTTAAGCGGCGAATAATGAACGCGAATACCACTGACCCAGTTAAGGATGCGCGCAAGCAATTCACGCCGCGTCTGCGGGTCGGCTATCGCCTCTATTCCGCCGAATGAAAAATACACCGTTTTTACGGTACGACCATAATTGGACTGCGAAACGTCGCGCACCCCGGCAATCCTTCCATCCGGATAGTTCAGACAAGCGATTCCCCCATTCAGCGTATCCACGACATCGGGAGATTGCATGGTCGGATTGCGACCGGGTTGCTCAAAATTGAAAGCCAGTCCATCCGTAATGGGATCATCTTGTACACCTAAAACGCGACTAAAACCGGCATTATCGGCAATGTATCTTGCATGTAATACAGGCTCATAAAACAAGTCTCTCGACCGTGGATCAAAGAAAAATTCATTGCTGTCACCGCTGGCATCGTTTAAATCCCAGCCAATATCCTGGCCAAAAAGAATCAGGTTGCCGCCAAAGACATTCAGGTATCGCTTGATAGCGGCACGATCGGCGCTGTTTAGTGAAGGAGTGGACTTTTCACAAAACCAGATCACCGTGTCATAGCGTCCGAGTGTGTCGGAACGAGGTTCTTTTCCGCGAGTGAATTCATCCCAGTAATCAAAAGAAACATCTATATCGTCCAGGGCATCATAATAATAATCCTCGACGTTCACAGTGGGGCCGTTTCTGCCGGGGGTGTCGTCATCAACAACAAGAATCCTCGGGTCGATCGCCAGGCCCCAGTTAAAATTCTTTTCAATGCCATCAGCAATGACCTGTATTGTCGCATGAATTCTGTGAGGGACAGAATTCGGACTGACGGAGACAACAAGCGGATCCTCGCTGTTGTTTTTTTCGCTGGCATCCAGATTCTCCAATCCGGGCAGTTCACCCATGGTGGAGGTTCCATTCACCACGGTGATTTCCGGGTCATCGATGAAAAGGTTAACCACAACATTTGAAGCCGAAGCCCAGGTATTTTTCAGCGATACAATGACCTCGGCTGTTTCGCCGATATCCAGTTTTGAATTGCTGTTTCCTGTAGATGAATCATTCACTGCAATGGATAAAAGTTTAATCTTTGGCAGGGGATGAATTTCTTCGGTCAAAGCACGCAGGGCATTAATTCGGCCGGAACCGAGCATGCCGATATAATCAGGATTCTTGTCATAGATATTATCTGCGGTCTCAACAATCCGGAACATAATGTCGGCATTGGTCCACTCCGGATTATATGATTTTAAGAGTCCTGCCAAGCCGGTCACCACCGGCGATGCCATGGAGGTACCCTGAAATGAAGCATAAGAATCATCAAAGACCGTACTCAGCAAACCGGGACGGCCGCGGTTCAAATCACCTCCGGGCGCGGAGACAGTGACCCACGATCCGTAGGAAGAATAGCTCGCTTTAAGATCGCGGTCATCAACCGCAGCGACAGTTAAGACGTAAGACAGAGAACCAAGGGCACCCGAATAATTAGGATCCTTACCAGGCTGGTCATCATTATTGCCTGCCGAATTAATAACCAGTGCTCCCTTTTCAAAAGCATAACGAGCCGCATTAATAATAGTCTGTCCAAAACTTGACCAACTGTAATTAATAAAATCCGCGCCGTTATCTGCAGCGTATGTAACTCCCCTGGCCAGCGCATCGCCAACAGAGCGTCCCTTGCCATCTTTGGTATGATAACCCGCTCGTACCGGCATGATGGTGCATCCCCAGGAGACACCGGCCACACCGATCTCATTGTTCGTTACCGCAGCAGCCAAGCCGGCAACATGGGTCTCGTGGCCGTCAAAATCCATGGGATCGTTGTCCGGTACATCTCCATCCTCGCCCGGAGCAGCGTCGTTTGAAACACCGGTCACAAAATCCCAACCGCGAATATCATCGATAAAACCATTGCCGTCATCGTCGCGTCCATCCAGTGTTTCGCCCGGATTTTCCCAAATCGCAGCGGCAAGATCAGGGTGATTCCAATCCACACCTGTTCCAACGATACCGAACACAACCTTTTTATCGCCTTTTACTATATCCCATGCAGCGGGCATGTTAATCTGTGGCAAATGTCCCTGGCGCGGATAAAGTGAATCATTGGGGACAGCCTGGGCTGTGCAATAAAAATTCGGCTCCGCATAAATCACGTCTTTTTGATTTTTCAACTGCTGACAAATGTCAAGAATATCAGCATTTTCAGGAACTTTGAATTTGTAAATCCGGGTTAAATCCGTCATTTTTCGTTTAGAAGCATTTTTGTATTTCAGATGTTTAAAAATTCTTTCATGGGAAAGAGCGCCGTAGGTTTGATAAATTCTGCTGAATTGGGAACTGCTCTCCACATTGCCAATTTTTTCTGAAAACTTTACGATAATTTCACCGGGTACAATCTCGGCGCCTTTGCCGTACAGCGCTTCAACACGCCTGTCGGCAGCATAACCGATGGCCTGAAAAAATAAAATGAGTAAAAATAAAAATCCTATTCCTGTGCGTTGTAGATTCAATATCATCTTGTCGTTTCCTTTCTTTTGTGACAACTAGCGCGTAAATAAATATAACGTCATTTTGCGCTTTTTCCTTTCAAGTTTTTTTCTCTTCCCAAAAAATTTTAAACGGAGATCAGCAATGAGTTCATTGTAAAAATTGTCAATCGACTCGATAAAAAAACAATTAAATCCATTTTTTTATTTAACAAGTGCCATTTTGCGCACGAAGGAAAAATCTCCCGCCTGCAATTTGACAAAATAAATTCCGGCGGGTAAAATGCTTCCGGCATTGTCGAGTCCCTCCCATTTCATAAGATATGATCCGGCGCTTTGATGGGAATCGACCAGCGTTTTCACAAGCTGTCCAAGACTGTTGTAAATTTTCAAGCTCACCTGTGATCCGAAAGCCAAGTCATAGCTGATACGGGTTGCAGGGTTGAACGGATTCGGAAAGTTTTGCCGCAACCGGAAATCTTTTGGAAGCATGGCACCATTTGCATCATGAGCGACATGAACAGAAACGTCTTCCGTAATTTTTACATCATCAATGCTCCACCCGGTTTCGGTGAAAGTGAACTGCGGATCGGTGACCAATCTGAAACGCAACAAAACATTTTTCTCACCCAGGACTTGATCTAACGGAATATCGGTCAACGCCCACGCGGCAGAAGTGCCTGTTACCGTCTCGCCAATCTGCTGCCAGGTTGCACCGCTGTCACTACTGATTTCAACGTAGCCCAAATCCTTTTGCTCCCGCAAAGAATGAAATGTCCAAAAAGAAAGCGACGCTGCATTACTGCCGCTGAAATCCAAAGGCAGGGAAAGATTAATAATCGATGTCATCCCGGCATTTATTTCACTGAAAGGACTGTCGTTGATACTGTTCAGCCCGGAATGCTTCCTCATCTGATCCAGGCCCCATGCACCGGAGATCACATCCCAAGCGCTGAGACCATTTTCAAAATCATCAAAGCCAATGATCAATGTATCCGTGGAACTCTCGACTCGATTGTGTCTTGCGGAAATATCAGCAGCAGAGTAAAAGGTGAACAATGTATCGCCATAATAAAACGGCCCGGGCAGTATGGCGGCAAATTCCTGATCACCCTCGTCAAACTGCATTTGCAAGCTGTCCCCGGGCAGGCGAGAAGAAGAGAAATGAATAAAAACTGAATTCGTATCCACGCCCTCATCATCACGCACACCTGCACGAAATAACAGGTCATTCCTGGCAAAAGTCGGTTTTGGAGAAAACAGATTCTCTATCACCGGCCTGTTCGTATCCGCACCCGCATAAAAATGATAAAAATCAATAGGAGCAATGAAATCATTTTGCAGACGAACTTGTATTGCATATTCCACAACAACACCCATTTGCGCAGGAATTTCAGCAACATACTGATTTTCTTCACCGGCAGACATTTGCGTTTTGTGAAAAGACAAACTATCATTTCGCATCCAAAACAATGTCACATTTTTAACAGGGGAAACATCAGAAGTTACTGTTGCAGAGACCGGATAACCGGCAGTGGTATTTTCCGTATCTTTGAGCGGTGTGTGCCCGAAATGCAGACCATTCAGCCAGTTGAGAATTCGCGCAAAAAGCGTTTGCCGCACCTGTGCATCGGCAATGCCTTCCAGCCCACCAAAAGCAAAATAGACCAGCCGATAATTTCCGGCGTAACGAATAGCACCACTGACACCATCGATGTAAGCAAAAATTGATGAGGCGCTGTCGAGCGCGGCAATTTCGCTGGGGTATTCCCAGCCATTTCCCGGCTCATTCACATCGAATTGCAGATCGGCGCCAATGGGATCATCCGCTTTGCCGACAAGATGTTTGCTGCCCGAGTCGTCCTTTAAATATTTTGCATGAAAATAATTCTCGTAGAAATTCTTTGACTCGCCGTTTGAAAGCTTGTATTCATTAACCTGACCATCACTACCAACATCCTCGCACAGGTCCCAGCCAATATCCTGGCCGGAAAGAAAGAGATTTCCGCCATTGTCCAGAAAATCAGCAATGAGCTGTCTGTCCTGTGCATCCAGGGTCGGCACATCTGCGCCGGTTTGTGCGCAGAACCAAATTACGGTCGAATATTTATCCATCACGTCAACAGGCGCGCCGTTCTTGTTGTGATCCCAGATTTCGCAAGCCAGATGGAGACTGTCTAAAATATCTTTATAAAAGGATTCCGCGTTGTCGCTGGCATTATCGTCGTCAACCAGGAGGACGGAAGGACTGACAGGGATGCTCCAGTTCAGTTGGCCGGAGCTGCCAAATTGATCAACGATTGTCAGCATCGCCGGAATGTTTTTCGGAAGAGACGCTGCATCGACGGAAAGGATAAAAGGATCAGCCTGATTTTCTACACTGTTTGCATTCAAATCCGACAAGCCGGGAATATGCGGATAAACAACATCCGCTTTTTGCAAAGTAACGTCATGGTCGTCGAGATCAAGATGGACATTCAAATTGTCGCCATCGCCCCAGCGGTTCTGCAATTTCACATAAAGCTTTACCGTTTCGCCGGGATCGAGTTTACCGTTGTTGTTGCCGTTTTCCGAATCATCGACACGCAGGGAATAAAACGACAATTCAGGATGCGGCTGCACTTGCTCGGTCAGGGCGCGATAAGCATTTATTCTTCCATTGCCCAGTTTTCCGGCATAGTTGGGATTCAGGTTATCAATATTATCAGCGGTCTCTACGATACGGAAAACAATATCTGCGGCGCTCAAATCCGGCTGGTAGGATTTAATTAACCCGGCCAGTCCGGCAACAATCGGCGCGGCGAAGGAAGTACCATGCTCATGGGCATACGTGTCGTTAAAAAATGTACTAGTCAGTTCCTGTCCGACGCCGTTGTAATCACCACCAGGAGCACAAATCTTTATCCAGTCGCCAAAATCAGAATAAGATGCTTTTTCATCGTTTTCATTGACGGCAGCAACCGTCAGCACAAAGGGTTCAAGTTCCAGGGGATCGGGAATGTCCGAAAAATCATTTCCGGCACTTTTTGTAATAACCACGCCGCGGTCGAAAGCATAGCGCGCCGCATCGACAAGCACCTGACTGGAGGCAGTGCTCAGATTGATGACATCCGCACCGTTGTCGGCAGCGTAAACAAAAGCCTTTGCCGCCAGTTCCAAAATGATATAGCCATAGCCGGGGTTACCAAGGCCGTGGTACCCTGCACGAAGGGGCATAATCTTGCAGCCCCAGGAAATGGAACTGACGCCGATTTCGTTATTCGTCGTCGCTGCCGCCATGCCTGCGACAAATGTTCCATGGCCGTCAAAATCCATGGGATTGTTATCCTGCCTGATGCCGTCTTCACCGGCAGGCACT
This sequence comes from Calditrichota bacterium, assembly GCA_013152225.1. Lineage (GTDB taxonomy): Bacteria > Zhuqueibacterota > Zhuqueibacteria > Residuimicrobiales > Krinioviventaceae > Hydrothermomicrobium. The sequence continues at coordinate 4,659 of JAADGR010000387.1, read as the reverse complement.
TTATTAGCGACCCCATAAACAAAATCCCATCCCCGAATGTCATCTATAAAGCCGTTGCCGTCACTGTCGGTTCCGTCCTCAACCTCATCTTTGTTGCGCCAAATATTAGCAGCCAGATCAGGATGATTCCAATCCACGCCGGTATCGATGATGGCGATAACGACCGATGAGTCGCCTTTGGCAACGTCCCAAGCCTCCGGAGCATGGATTTGCGGCAAGTGAAAGAGTTGCGAATAGAGCGAATCATTTGGAACAGCTTCGACGGGAAAAAGATAATTGGGTTCAGCATATTCGATCGTTACACTTTTTTGCAATGCCCGGCACAGTATTTCAATGTCGGCATCGGAAGCAACAATGAGCTTGAATAATTTTTCCAACTCTGTTGGCGCATCGATTTTAGAAAGCCGTTTTTTCTGAATATGCGGAAAGAGCGGCTGAATGCTTTTCACTGCGAAGGGTAGCTGAAAATTACGTTCAATAGTTAACCGGGCATTATCGGGAACGGATTTAAATTTGACCAGAATCTCACCGGGGAGGTATGACCAGCGATGAGCCGGATGAAGAACAGCCTTTTTATCGGCAGCGTGAAGATTAGAGGCCAGGAAGGAAAAAAGTAAAATTAAAGCAGTAACAAGACACGACGCAGAGCGTCGCCAAGGCATTCCCACGCAAGAGCATGGGAACGAGCGAAAAAAACATTCCCACCCAAGAGAACGAGTAACGAGCATTATTTTGTCCGAAATCATTTTGTCCCTAGTTGTTCTACTGGTGCCGACACCCGGAGTTCCGCTGTTGCGGAACATCCGGGGCCTAATATTTTCGTTTTGATTCAACTCACGGCATCGTGAATTTATAAACATTAACTCCATCACTCGCCCACAAGTTTCCGGCAAAATCAAATGCGAGGTACTTTATGTTGGTTAATGCAAAGATGCCGGCCACTTGATTCCACGCAAATGGCCTGTAGCTTGTTTTGACCTGCATCTTTTCATCCAATTGGAGGACAAGATTCTCACTGAAATCAGAAATCCAAATCCCGGATTCACTCCAGGCAATCCCGTACGGCTGGGGAGCTTGAACATCAAAAGTTTCGTCAACAATGGAAGGATGCTCACCGAATTTTATAATCTTGCTCAAATGCGTCGTAGCCCACAAGTTCTTTCCATCGGATGTCAAATCCCGTAAGCCAAAAGTTGTAACCGTTTCGCCGTCGATATTGCCTCGCGCCGGGTCAATAGAATATATAATCGTATGATTTTCATCACCGTTTGTCGCCCAAAATCGGCCAAGATAAGCAAGGGCGAAAAACGCCGGGTTCTTGAGAGTATATTTTGTTTTCCCCAATTTTGAAAATCGATTCACGAAATCCCCCAGCATGACCGCCTGCTGAGGTTTATCATCCGAGTTCTCTTTCCAAACTCCCGTACCGGCAAAAACATTTGCGTCTTTCCAGAAAATGCCGTGAAAGGATGGAAATTCTTTGGGGCCGTAACTCGTTCGGGCAAGCAAAGCCTTGGGCAGGTAAATTTCAAATTCTTTATCTTTATGTTCGACAACCATTTTTTCATCGACAACGGCAAAAGAATTTCGGCGACAAATAATTTGATAAGTTCCGGGAGTAATTTTTTCAAACTGATACTCTCCGTTTTCGTCGGTGGTGTCCTCAGCACCGCTGAAATCATAATCGTACAGCATTTTTACCGGCAGCAGAGAAACGATAATATCCTTCATCGGTTCTTTTGAATCTATATCATAGATGATTCCCGTCACGTTATAAACAGGTGTTTTTGGCGCTGTAATTTCATGCTTTTGTTTTTTCCAGCAACTCAGCAACAGCACTACGATGATGAGCAAAAACGATATTTTAAAAATTGCTTTCAATTTTAACCTCTTAATGCTTCTTGGCAAATTCTCTCCGGAATTGCCTTTTAAAAAACTTGATTATAGGAACAAAAATAAAAAACGATAAAATTTGTTAGAATGAACTCTATCAACGGGTATCGGCGCTAATCTGCGTCCGATTGAAAGAATCTTGTCGGGGAAACGCTGGAACTTGAATCATTATAATCACACATCATTTTTACAAAATGACATGAATATTCAATTCAAACTTATTTTAAAATTGCATTCTCACCCCGGTTCTGATGCGGAATTTTTCATCGACCGCACCCGGGTCATTCAGCATACCGCCAATACGATCATAAGCATCCATCCATAAAATATTTTTATGATTAAAAGTGTTCAGGGATTCAAAAAAATACGAACAGGCAAAATTCCACATTTTAAAATCCTTATTAAAACGAATATCCAAAACAGAGGTTGGTTTCATTCGCTCATTATTGGGTGTTGTGGCATCACCGCGGAATTTGGTGTAAGGCAAAGGGCTGTTCCAGCGAAACAAAACATTGAGACCCCAATTCTTTGCCTTGCGAAAATCCAGATTGGCAACAAACGTATGCCGCTGATCCCAACTCAAATAGTATTCATCAATCATCACCCTCTGGTCAATTGTGAGCCAGTCAAATTTCTGCGAACGATCCGAACCCGTTCCTTTGGCAACCATGTAGGTATAGTTGATTTTCCCGGACAAGAACTTGCCGACCCGGCGCTTTACAAAAATTTCCGCGCCATAAACACCAACTTTTTCAAGGTTCACAAAGCGTGAAAAACCGGTACTTGCGAGTGCGCCTTTGCGCTCATCCAAAAAAGTGTTATTGTCCACCAAATTAGAGACATCTTTGCTAAAAAATGTAACGTCCAGCAGCATGTCATTGCTGAGCATTTGTTTGTAGCTGACTTCATAACTGACAGTGCGCGCAGGTTTGAGGTTGGGATCACCCAGAGGAGAGAACCCTTCCGCAGTATTCAAATTGGAATTTGTGTACAGATAATCGAACAGCGGCATCTGGAAAAAATAGCCATAATTGATATGCAGTTCATTGCGCGGTGAGATAGGCAAGGCCAGACCCAGTCGGGGGCTGAATTGCGTTTTCATTGAAGCCTGCACTGTTTCATCATTATCGATGATCCACTGGCTGCGGTCGCCATAGACTTTATTTTCCAGCGCCGGTCGGCTGGCACGGGGTTGAAAAAAATCCCAACGTATGCCAATGTTGGCAATCATGCCTTCATAATCGATTTTATCCTGAATATAAGCTGCTCCACGGTAAGGAAAATAGCGATACTCGGTATTATAAGAAATATATTGCGGAAAAGTCGGATCGTAAGTAAAGAGTTCCAGGCGCTGGACACTTTTTTTGTAAAGATCATAATAAGTCACTTCGACACCACTTTTTATCTGGTGATTCAGCGTCACCTGGCTGACAAGATCAAATTTGCCAATCGTATGAATTTCCTGGTGATCGAGCCACCAGGGGTAGTCCCCGGCAATGACCCAGCTTTGCGGATCATTATCCTGATATTTCACGGCAGCCTGCTCATTAGAAGAGGCACCGAGAATGGATTTCAGCACATTGTATTGACTGAGCCGAACCTCATAAAAGGTTCTCGGACTGAGAGTATGCACAGCCGTCAAGCTAAAACGATAGCTGTCTTTTGTTCTCCGCGGCAATCCCTGGGTGTGTTTTTTCCATTTATTATCAAATTCCACCCAATTCCACAATGACAGCAAGCCTTGAAATGACAATTTAAACTGGGAACTGGCAAACCAGGTCAGTTTGCCGTTGGCATTGATATTATAACTGTCCTTGTTGTTGAAAATACGATTTTTTTGACCAAAGTCCTCTCGTTTCCAGCGCGTATACGGCGCGCGGTAATCGGCCGAGACGTAGTAACGAAATTTGTCAGAATTGATAAAAGGGCCGCCGAGGCTAAAGTCAGAAATAAAATCTATTTCGTTTTTCCGGCGGTCAAACGGATTGGAATGATTTTGAAAGCGAAATCCCGAAGTTTCAAAACTACCATGGTGCTGTTCTCCGCCATCGCGGGTAATAATGTTGACGACGCCGGACATGGCATTTCCATATTCTGCAGCAAAGCCTCCTGTTTGCACGGTCATGTCGATCACGGAACTCATAGGCAATTCGGTGCCGACTTTGCCCTCAATCGCTTCTGAAACGGGCAGGCCGTCCACAAGATAGAGCACCTCACTGTTGCGCCCGCCGCGGATATGGCCTGCTGCCACACCGGGTTGAATATCGACAATATCTTTTACCGACTGCACGGGCAGTTGGCCGATTTCATCCTGAGAGATAAAATGCGTCGTTGCGGTAACGTCCCGCTGTATCATCGGTCGTTCCGCTGAAACCTTAATTTCCCCCATTTCCAGAACCTGGGAAGAAAGTCTAAAATCGACAACAGTTCGCAAATCCATAAGAATGGAAACATTGATATGACTCGTGGTCGTATATCCCATCATACGCGCTTCGATATCGAATTTTCCCGCCGGAATATTGGTGATGATGTAGCGTCCTTTGCTATCCGTTGCCGCACCCAATTGAGTTCCTTTAATAATCACATTCACGCCGGGGATGCCCCGCCCGGTTTCTTTATCGAATACCCGCCCCGAAAGAGTGCCGGTGATGCCGGCGAAAACGGTATTTAATAAAGTAAAAAATATAACGAGACCTGGTATCCATAATGACGTTCGCTGTTGCATCCTTTATCCCATCTTCTTGTTGAGCAAATCCGCTTGTAAAA
>JAADGR010000165.1 GCA_013152225.1 Calditrichota bacterium | reverse complement strand
TCATGGCCGCAGGCGCGGGCGAGGATTTTCATCAAATCCACCGAGGCTTGCAAAAAGTTTTTCAATTGCAGTGCGGATTGATCTATGATCAGGCGGCTGCGCAGATCTTCTTTTTGCGTGGCAACACCCACGGGACAATTGTTCGTCTGACATGCCCGCATTCCCAGGCAGCCGATAGCCTGGATGGCCGAATTGGCAATGGCAACGCCGTCCGCACCGAGAGCCAGTGCTTTAATGAAATCCGATTCTGTGCGCAACCCCCCGGTAATGATCAGCGTGACATTGCCTTTTCCTTTTTTATCAAGGTGGCGCCGCGCCCTGGCAAGCGCTGCCATTGTCGGTACGGAAATGTTGTTTTTAAAAATATCCGGCGCAGCACCGGTACCGCCTCCGCGTCCGTCCAGGATAATGTAATCCACACCAACCTCCAGTGCAAAGTCGATGTCATCTTCAATGTGTTGGGCGGACATTTTAAATCCGACCGGAATGCCACCGCTGATTTCCCGCACCTGCTCGGCCACTTTTTTAAAATCATCCACTGTTGCCAGATCAGGGAAACGTGAAGGGCTGATCGCCGGCTCGCCGGGCTTCAATCCTCGTACTTGCGCAATTTTTTCGCTCACCTTGTTCCCCGGCAAATGACCGCCCGTGCCTGTCTTGGCACCCTGGCCGGCTTTGAAATGAAAAGCCTGACATTTGGCAACCTTGTCAAGACTCCAGCCGAATTTGCCTGAAGCCAGTTCGTAAAAATAGTGCGAGTTGGCGGCCTGTTCTTCGTGGAGCATACCGCCTTCGCCGGAACAAATTCCCGTTCCGGCCATTTCAGCACCCTTGGCCAATGCAACCTTGGCCTCGGCACTCAGCGCGCCAAAACTCATATCGCTAACAAAAACAGGAATTTCGAGCCGCAACGGTTTGCACGCATTGGGGCCAATAACAAGACTCGTATCCACTTTGGCATCATCGGCCAGGGGACGTTTGGCAAGCTGTGCTGTGAGGATTTGAATATCATCCCAACGAGGCAACTCGGTGAGCGGAACGCCCATGGCAGACACGCGGCCATGGTGTCCGAATTTTTCCAAACCGTTTTTTGCCAGTTGGCGGATGTACGCATTGTGTGGTTCCTCTTTTGTGCCGTGAATATCCGCATAAAGCCCGAGGTATGCATCGCGCTGATATGGTTGCGGATTTTCTTTCTCCCAGGCACGCACCTCGGTTTCGTCTACATAAACAGCGTCATCCCGGGTATCTATCCAGGCGGTAAACCTGGGCAGGACTTCTTTGTTATTGTATTCGCTGATGCCGGTTTCATATTGATAATCCCAGCCATGAAGGCCGCACATTAAATTGTGTCCGTCGATGTATCCGTCGGAAAGCAAGGCTCCGCGATGGAGACAGCGACCGTAAAGCACCGAGACATTGTCGTCATAGCGGATGACCACCAGGTCGACATTGGCAACCAGTGCATACGTCGGTTTTCTGTCCGCCAGCTTGCTCCATGTTGCAACTTTTTCTTTTATAATCTCTAAATTTGCGGGTATTGGCATTGTGTGTTTTCCTGTGAAAAGAATATGAAAAATATTTTGAATTCGATTATTAATAACAACACTGGAAAGGACGGTTTTTATCCCTCTAAATCCGAGCTACTTTAAAAAATTGTTTTCCCCTGGAAACAGATTATAGATTATCTGCCAAAATGATAGGTCATTCCCAACATAAACTTTGGTACAAGCTCCGGTTGGTTGATCGCTTTGTCCGCCTCTTTAAAAGTGTAATCATTTCGTCCGTTAACGGTTTCGCCGTTGGGGCTATAGGATGTATCGTGGCCGTTTAATATATTTTTGGAAAAATAGTCGACGCCGGTTGTCAGAACCAGGTCCATCTTTTCACTCACGTTATAATATTTTTCAAAGCCGAAAGAGCAAAAAGGATACCAAAGGACTTTCAAACTTATCTTGTATCTGAGTTATGAGTGGAAAATCTCCATTTTTGAATTTTATATTTTAAAACCGCTAAAGCGGTTGCCAAAGATTTATTATTCGTTTTGTACACCACAATAAATTGTGGTGTTGTTTCAAATTGTCACAACACCATGATTTATCATGGTGCTTATACCATTGAGAATTGAATGAGAACTGCTTCAGCAGTTTCAAATTTAAACAGCTGAATATCCGGGGCGCTTAACTTACCCACTAATATGTGAGGGGATACTTTATCTTTTCAGTTTATATTTTTTACCGGAAACGTGAAGGACCTGCGCCACATAAGGCTGTAATCCTTCCGCCATTGCTTGCATGCCCAGATCGTTGGGATGCACACCGTCGACAAAGGCGCTGGAAAAATCAGGGCCGAGCAACTCAAACCCTTCAACCAACATAATATTTTGATCACCGGCTTTTCTGTGCCGCGCCACTTCTTTGCGAATCACATCACGCATGAAAGTGACTTTGTTCGGCTTCCAGTATTCATAAACCATATAAATCGGAGTTACAGCGATGATCGGCGTCTTCGGTTTTGTCTTGCGAATGATGTCGATGAACGGCCCGTAAACTTTGGCCACGCTGTCGGCGCTGGGCAGATTAACGCCGAAATCGAGCACATAACACGAGGCATCGATAGAGGCGACGAGTTTTGCCACTTCCGGTTCGCCCATGCCGTTGCCGGAAAATCCCAGATTAACAAAATCGACATTCAGGTGGCGGCTGAGGATGGCCTGATAGCTCATTCCCGGATGACTGGCGCAGCCGCCTTGCGTTATGGACGAGCCGTAGTAAACGACTGGTTTGTCGACAACAAAAGGTGTGGAGGACTGAATATCCGCTCCCTCATCTACGCCGATTGCCGGCACTTTGACACCGTTGTAGAGTGGGAGATAGATCGTAAACCGGCGCATTTGTTTTGTTACGCCGCTAAAGAATGTAAACTCGACAAAGGTTGTATCCTTGGGAATGGCTGTGCGAACATAAACATCATCGACGTACAAATCGACGCCGCTTTGGCCAAAAGTATGCATGTTTTTCATTCCGCCAAGAGAAGGATATTGCAAACGGATTGCCAGCGTTGTGCAATTGCTGTTAAAGATGATCCTTCCGCCGCTGGTGGATTTTGCAAGATTCCAGACCGGTTTGCGCACCACGCTTTTTGCCGATTTTGGGAGGCGGTATAAATCCGGTGCATTCTCCGCCCAAAAAGACAAGCCAAAAACCTGGAATTGCAGGTCTGGAAAGCTGATCCATTTGACCTGCGGTTTTTCTGCGGCCCGGGTAAAAGAAAATGACAGGAAAATTAAAATCAAGGTGGCTGCTTTTTTCATCTCTGATCTCCATTTTGTTAAAAAATGTAGTGTTGTAAAAGAGCAATCTCTCGACGCAGAGCGTCATCTCGGGCGTTGCGACGGAGGTCGTAGCAACGAGTATAAAATTACCAACCCATATCCAGTTTTGGTTTTTCGGGAGACATCTGCGGATGCCTCGGCTGCAATTCATTATTTATGCGAACATTGTCCATGACAAACCATTTGATCAGAACGACTGGCAAGCAAAAGAAATAAAAAGAGTATGACAATTTTTCAAGAGTGCATTTTTGTCGTTTCCTGAAAGAAGCCTTTGGGGAATTTGCGACGCCCGGAGCCCTGGCGGGCATCGTGGTCAAGTCGGTTTGGTTTCTTTTAAAGCAAATTGCTCGCCATCTCTGCTAACTCGGATCGTTCGCCTTTGACCAGAGTGATATGTGCATAGAGTGGTTGATCTTTCATTCGCTGAATGAGATAATTCAGGCCGGTAGAACGAATATCCAGATAAGGCGTGTCTATTTGGTGCGGATCGCCGGTGAAGACGACTTTGGTTCCCTCGCCTGCGCGAGTGATAATTGTTTTAATTTCGTGCGGTGTCAGATTTTGCGCTTCGTCAACAATGAAAAAAATATGATCGAGACTTCGTCCGCGGATGTACGCTAACGGCGAAATTTCCAGCTTGCCGTTATCAAGCATTTCCTGGATTTGCTGATATTCTTTATCGTTTTCTTTGAATTGGTTGCGGATGACGCCGAGGTTGTCGTACAAAGGCTGCATGTATGGATCGAGTTTGGATTCAACATCGCCGGGAAGAAAGCCAAGGTCTTTATTGGAAAGGGCCACGATGGGACGCGCGAGCATAATCCGCCGATACTGTTTTCGCACCTGCAAAGCTGCTGCGAGGGCGAGAAGGGTTTTCCCTGTTCCGGCTTTACCACTGAGGGTGACGAGTTCGATTTTGGGATTCAAAAGGGCATGCAGTGAAAAAGTTTGCTCCGCGTTTCGCGGTTTGATACCGTAAGCCGATAACGTTTCAACATGCTGCACTGTTTGCATGCGCGGATTATAGTAACCCAATACGGATTTGCGATCGTTGCGCAAAATAAAATATTCATTCGGCACCGGATTTTCAATTTCCGTCTCCGGGGCAGAAATCTCATGCGGCGCCTGGTAAAGACGGTCGATCAATTCGGGATCGAAATTATTTATCACCCGCACGCCCGTATAAAGTTTTTCAATATCCTGGATTTTATCCGTGTAATAGTCCTGCGAATTAAGCCCAAGAGATTTTGCTTTGAGGCGCATGTTCACATCCTTGCTCACAAGGATGACCTGACTTTCCGGATGCTGTTTTTCCAGTGTCAGCGCTGCGGAAAGGATGCGGTGATCGGGCTTTTGCTCAACAAAGGCGGCCGTTACTTCCGGCACATCCGTATAGTTTGTCATGATCGATATTTTTCCGAGCCCTTCTCCCAGCGGCACACCGTCGTTCACCAGCTTTTCACCCGGAAAACTGTCAAGCTGGCGGATAAACTCACGCGCGTGGTAATTTACCTGTTCGTGCCCTTTTTTAAAATAATCCACTTCTTCGATCACGGTGATGGGAATGACGACATCATTATCTTCAAAATGAAAAATGCTGTGCGAGTCGTGTAAAATGACATTTGTGTCCAGGATAAAAGTTTTTTTCACTGGGAATCCTCCATTTTAATTTCTTTATAAAAGATACGCCTTGTTTTTGAGGATTGCAAATAATTTTCTTCGGGAAAGATATGGAAAGGAGCAGAGTAGTTTAAACCTGTTAAGGATTAGTTGACAACTAACCCTTAACAAGTATATTATGCGTTTTTTAAATATGCCCTTTTTATCTCCTGCAAAAACTCATCCTGATCCGCTCCCCACCAACGATTTGAAAAAATCTCGACTTCATTAAAACCGCTAAAACCGGCGTCTTCCACCCAGCCGCGGATTTCGCGAATATTAATGCACCCTTCGCCCATAAGGCCGCGGTCATTGAGCAAATCCACTGTTGGGGTGCGCCAGTCACAGATATGAAACGCCAGCAGGTTATCCGCCTTACCACAGCGTTGAATCTCGCGCTGCAAGTCGGGATCCCACCAGAGATGATAAACATCGACGGCCACGCCGACGGCAGGATCGTTCAGTGTTTCGCACAGGTCGTTTGCCTGCTTCAACGTGTTAATAGCCGAGCGGTCATCCGCATACATCGGATGCAAAGGTTCAATCGCCAGTTTAACGTTTGCGTCACGTGCTTCGTCGAGCAATGCGGAAATTCCGTCCTGAATCTGCTTCCGCGAATCTTCGAGCGGCTGTCCCGGCACTGCGCCACACACCAGCACAATTAAAGGCGCGCCAATTTGATGCGCTTCCTCGATCGCGCGTTTATTTTCATCAATTGCTTCCTGCCTCCCCCCTGTTGTCTTGGCCGGGAAGAAACCGCCGCGGCACAGGGAGACAACCTCCAACCCCTCGTCGTGAATCATTTTTCTCGTTTGACGCAAATCCCGTCCTTCAAGCCATTGCCGCCAAATCGTAATTCCTTTGACTCCGGCGGCTGCATATTTTTTTACTGCTGTTTCAATGTCCCACGGTTTCGTTGTTATTGTATGAATACAAAGTTTTGAAAAATCCTTTAATTTTTGTGCCGGCATTCTTCCTCCTGAGTACAAATGATTTGTATCTGCTCAATATTTAATGGTAATCATAGGAGTGCAACGCCTTTATGCGTTGCATAATTCTGCAATCCATAAAGGGATTGCATTCCTGATAAAGAAATTTATGCTCTCCATTTGTTAATGTCAAGCATATTGATTATTGCTATTTTCGAATAAAATGATAGATTTGAAAATCTTTTTCAATGTCGAATAAAAATCGGGAACTCATGCTTCAAATTAAAGATTTGTATTACTCTATCGGAAGCCGGGATTTGCTCACCGGTGTAAATTGGATGATTCAACCCGGTAAACGTGCCGCGCTGATCGGGCCCAACGGCGCCGGGAAAACGACGCTTCTCAGGATTTTGAATGGTGAGATCGTACAACAAAGCGGCAGTATTATCAAGCCAAAAGAATTTCGAATCGGCTATCTTCCCCAGGAAGAAATTGCTCTGAAGGAAGGAACGGTACTGCAAACAGTTTTGCAGGGGCAAAAGGAAATTGTCCGGCTTGAAGAAAAAATTTTCGAGATGCGTCTTTATCTGGAAAGAGGCGATGGCAATCATGACCAGGTTTTGCAAAAGTTGGGAGAACTGGAACATCAATACGAAGCGCTGGATGGATATCGCCTCGAAAGCAGCGCCAAAGCAATCCTTTCCGGCCTGGGATTTGCCGAGGCGGATTTTCATCAATCTCTTTCGCAGCTAAGCGGCGGCTGGCGGATGCGCTGCTACCTGGCGCGTTTGCTTTTGCAGCAACCCAATCTGCTGCTACTGGATGAACCTACAAACCATCTCGATCTTCCTTCCCTGGAATGGCTGGAGCAATATCTCCTCAGTTTCCCCGGCAGCATTGCTATTGTGTCTCATGACCGTTATTTTATAGATCGTTTGGCTGACGAGATTTACGAATTGGATCGCGGCAGGATGGAGCACTATGCCGGGAATTATCATTTTTACGAAAAAGAAAAGCTGAAAAGGCTGGAACTGCAATATAAAAAGTATGAGGAGCAAACGGCTGCAATCGAACAGCAGCAGCGTTTCATTAATCGATTTCGATACAAGGCGACAAAGGCTGTGCAGGTGCAAAGCCGGATCAAGCAACTGGAAAAACTGGATCGAATCGAATTACCTCCGCCCCCTCCGCCAAAACTGGATTTTAAAATTCAGGTGGCAAACAAAAGCTACAAGGATGTATTAAAAATTGAAAAAATGTTTTTTCGATATAATGATGATTGGGTTTTGCGCCATGTGGATTTGAGTGTCTACCGTGGGCAAAAAATCGCCTTGGTGGGTGCTAACGGTGCCGGCAAAACAACGCTGACACGCCTGATCTCCGGGCAACTTGTTCCACAGGAGGGCAGCATCGTGTTGGGCAATCGGACGTCGATCGGTTATTACGCCCAGCACCAGGTTGATACGCTCGATCTTGAAGCAACTGTTTATGATGAGGTTGCTGCAACTGTTGCCAACAGTCTCCTGCACAGAGTTCGTAATGTCCTCGGCATTTTCCAGTTGCGGGGAGATGATGCTTTCAAAAAAATAAAAGTGCTCTCCGGCGGGGAAAAAGCGCGCGTTTCTTTGGCGAAAATATTGCTCTCGCCGGTCAATTTCCTCATCATGGACGAGCCGACGAACCATCTCGATATGGCTTCAAAAGAAGCACTGGAAGACGCCCTGGTCGGCTATGACGGCACCCTGCTGCTGATTTCTCATGACCGCTATTTTCTGGACAAGATTGTCAGCCGCGTGGTTGAGGTTAAAGACCATAGCGTCAAGGTATACGAGGGCAACTATTCGGATTATTTAAAGAAGCGTCAACAACAGCAAAATGCTGCTGCGGAGATTGAGAAAAAAACAACCGAAATAACGCCACGCAAGAAATCGAAAGAAGAAAAACGACGGGAAGCAAAAGCAAGGCAACTCGTCAGCAAGGAGCGTAATCTTTTACAGGGCGAAATCGGGACACTCGAAAAAAGAATTGAAGAACTGGAAAATCGCAAAAAGGAAATCGAAGACGATCTTGTTCGTCCGCAGACATACCGGGACGGTGAACTGGCCGCCCGGCTGCAAAAGGAATATCAGAATGTAAAAAATGAACTTGAGGAACTTTTCATTGCCTGGGAAAAAACGCAAAACGATTATGAAAAATTGCTGGAGAAGTTAAAAGATTGAACATCCTCCTCCTGGAACCCTATTTCACCGGCTCACATGCTTCCTGGGCCAAGGGTTACAAAAAATACAGCCGCCACCATGTTGAAATTCTTTCATTAAAAGGGCAATTCTGGAAATGGCGGATGCATGGCGGCGCCGTTACGCTGGCACGAGAATTCCTTGAAAGGAAATTACATCCCGATCTGATTCTGGCGACCGACATGCTCGATGTGACGACATTTCTCGCATTAACACGTCATTCGACTCTTCATATTCCCGTCGCTCTGTATTTCCATGAAAACCAGATGTGCTATCCCTGGTCGCCAAAAGATCGCGATGTTCAGCATCAGCGCGACCAACATTATGGCTTTATTAATTTTGTCTCGGCCCTGGCAGCCGATCGTGTGTTTTTCAATTCGCACTATCATCGCGATGCCTTTTTAAACGAATTGCCGCGATTCCTGAAACATTTTCCTGATTATCGCGAACCAGGTGCTGTGAAAAAAATTGAAATGAAAAGCAGCGTGCTCTATCTGGGCCTTGATCTGAAAAATTTTGATTCCTTCAAACCACAAAATGCTGAAAATCATTCCGTTCCGATTATGCTGTGGAACCATCGCTGGGAATACGATAAAAATCCGGGCGATTTTTTTCGTGCGCTGTATATTCTTGCGGAAGAAGGGCTTCATTTCGAAATTGCGCTTCTCGGAGAAAATTTTGCACAGGTACCGGAAGAGTTTGAACGAGCAAAGAAAAAGCTGGCGGATAAAATAGTACATTATGGATATGCCGAATCATTTGCCGAGTACGCCCGCTGGCTCTGGCGCGCAGACATTCTCCCGGTCACATCCCGCCATGATTTTTTCGGTGCCGGTGTTGTAGAAGCCATTTATTGCGGATGCACGCCTCTGCTGCCGGGTCGACTTGCCTACCCGGAACTCCTGCCGAAACAGGAAAAGTATTTTTACAAGGATTTTGAGGAATTGGTGCAAAAGCTGAAAGATTCTTTTGTGAATTTTAAAGAAATGAGAAATACGCAGTTATCGAAAAGTGTTCGACATTTCGACTGGCATGAAATAGTCCGAATTTATGATGACAAGTTCGATGAATTAAAATTAAATTTCAAAATTTGAAATTAATTAATCCCCTTCCGCCTCCCAATTGGTCAGTTGCTTTTTCTCAATCCACCGATCCCCCCATTTGTATAACGAATCGTATCCCCAGGCTTCTTTGGGCGAGACGAAAAACTGAAAGCTCACTTTGTACGCTTTTAATGTATCCTTAACCGCAGCGGTCAGAATGGGTACGCCATAGCCGTTCATATTAACAAAAGAATCGAGCGAGTCAGACGGCATGCTGAGTACAAGGCCCTGCAGCCGTTTATACTCCATCGGCTTGTCGTTGAACTGTTCCACCAGCACCAGTTGATCGGAATCGAAATAGAACAATTCCTTCTCGATGATATATTTATGGAGTTTTTCTTCTATTGAAAGCTCTTTTGCCGGTGCGGCTAATGGATTTGGATCAAAGCCATCCGCTTTTCCATCTCCATCCGTATCGTTTGAATCGGGATTCGTCCAAAGTATATTTTCGGCCAGGTCACTCAAGCCATCCATATCGCCATCGCGCTGCAGATCGGCGAGTTGGTATTTGAAACTTGTCTGTGTCGTGTCAAACAACATTCTCACATATTGATCATTTTCATTTTCCTGTGGCCCGGGTATTTCTTTGATGTCGATTTCGCCGGCGGAAGCAATCCACACATAGCCGGACTTGTTTGCCGAAACGCCGGTGTATATTGGTTTGAACCAGTCCCGGCAGTTATAAGAAAAAGACACCCAAAATTCATCAAAGCCGTAATAATTGGACACAAAAATACCCCAGTATTTTCTGTGCTCGTCTTGCAGCATACTTTTATAGTTGAGAGTAGCAGGGACACCCGGACTTGTTTCTACAAGCTGCGCTTTGACAAGAGTCAATGGTGCTTCGCAGTTTAACATGGAAAGAAATAAAGTGGACAAAAGAAAAGATATGATAAATCTTTTCCTGTGCATCATGTCTTATTTCCTTGTTTTAATTGTATTTTTCTAATTTAGTGCTGAGACGTAGTAAAGCCGGGTTACGTTTACATAGGACGGTGTTGGACAAACTTAAAAATATTTGGTAATAATTTTGAAAACTCTTCAATCGATTCTGGAATTAATAGAACAAGGATTAGTTAGAATTTCAGCGCATGGTTATGATGAACTGGCAGAAGATGGCATATTGGTCAAAGAAATTTTATCAGGAGTTTCTGACAATACTTTTTAGCCATGTCATTGCGAGCGAAACGGAGTGGAGCGAAGCATGCCCGCGTCTTTGAACTTTTCCCCGTATCAGCATGAGTACAAAGCGTGCCGCATGATGCACTCAAAGATTTTCGAGAATATAGTCGGTGATTTTTTCATACAAATGCACGCGCTCGTCTGTCCCACGGATGCTGTGCCTTTTGCGAGGATAAACCATAAGATCGAAAAGTTTGCGATGCTTTTCCAGGGCCTGCGCAAGCTGCATGGTGTTGGCAAAATGAACATTATTATCCGAACTGCCATGCAAAATGAGCAGCTTGCCTTTTAATTCACCGGCATAGTTTGCTGCAGAGGCCCGGTTGTAATTATCCTCATTATCCTCCGGCTGAGCCATGAAACGCTCCGTATAAATCGAATCGTAATTTCGCCAATCCGTAACCGGTGCAACGGCAACACCGGTTTTAATAAAGTCCGCACCCTTGAGCATGCACATGACTGTTGTATAACCGCCGTAACTCCATCCCCAAATGCCGATCCTTTTCGCGTCGACATAAGGTAATGTCCCCAGGTATTTTGCACCTTTAATTTGATCCTGAATTTCAACATCCCCGAGGCGCCGATACAACGTGTATTTCCAGGCCCGGCCGCGGTTGGCTGTGCCGCGGCCATCCACAGCAAAAATGAGATAGCCTTTCTGTGTGAAAAAAGTATACCAGAATCCGCGGCTGCCGAACCAGCGGTTGCTGACAATTTGCGAACCCGGGCCGCCATAAGTATAAATGAGAACCGGATATTTTTTCTCCGGGTCAAAATCAATGGGTTTGATCATGAATGCCGGCAAATGGTCGCCGGTGCTTGTTTGAAAGCTCAGAAACTCGATGTGCGCCAGCGGGTGTTGCTTTAATGCTTTGACTTTTCCTTTCCTGAGCGTTTTGATAAACTTTCCGCGGTGGTTGTACAGCGATTGCCGGGTCGGCGTGTAAAAGTTTGAGAAAGAGTCGATATAGTAATTCCCGGAGGGAGAGCAATTGATGCTGTGCGTGCCGCCTTCTTTTGAAAGCTGTTTCAATCCCTTTCCTCGAAGTGAAACGGTATAAAAATGATTTTCTTCGCGCCGCAATTTTGAAGCACTGAAATAAACCTTTTTCTGCTTTTGTGCGACACAGAGAATATTGCGCACATCCCATTCCCCGTGCGTTATTTGCTTTTTCAAATTTCCGTTCATGTCGTAAAGATAAATATGATTGAATCCATCTTTTTCCGAAAGCCACAGAAATCCCTTTCCATCGTCGAGGAATCGTGGGGACTGCACCCCCTCGATCCAGCCGTTTTGCACGGTCTCCTGCAAAACGATAGTTGTCTTTCCCGTACCCGGATCAGCAAACAGGAGTTCCAGGTGATTTTGATCGCGGTTGAGATATGTTATCGACAACTGCCTGCTATCCGGCGTCCATTTTATTCGTGAAAAATAATCGTCCGGCCCTGCCGTTCGATCAATCCATGTGGTCCCTCCGTTTGTTACATCAACAACACCGATTTTAACAAAAGCGTTTGGGTCACCTGCTTTCGGGTATTTTGTATACTCTACAGTATTTTCCAGCGGCACAAAATCAACAATGGGAAAGCATGGCTCACCGCTCTGATCCAATCTGAAATAAGCGATACTCTTTGAATCCGGCGACCACTGAAATCCGGTACGAATGGAAAATTCTTCTTCATAGACCCAGTCAAATCTGCCGATAAGAATATCTTTATTTCCTTCCGTTGTCAACGCCTTATCTTCTTTGGAAGCAATATCCAAAACAGTCAGGTTGTCGTTTTTAATATAAGCAATTTTCTTTGAATCCGGTGAAAAATGGGGATCTCTTTCTTCGGCAGGGTCATCGGTCAAGCGCGTCATTGTTTTCTTTTCGCTATCGAAAAGGAATAAATCGTTTTTTGAAGGAATGAGAATGTGCACACCATCCGGTGCCCAAATATAGGAAGGAAGGGTAAAACGCTTATCCTGTTTTGCGGCTTCGATAATTTTCAAATCAGTATGGTTGACAAAAAGCGTGCATTGACCGCTCTGCGCCTCACAGCGCCACAAGTCTTTTTCGCCGGAATCCTGATCCTTTTTCAAAAAAGTAAACGCCTCCTCTCCGGGAATCCAGCGCACACCGGCGAGTTTTCTTGCGCTATAATCACTTGAGCTGAAAATGGCTTCGACGGTAAAATCATCTTCCTGCGCGACGAGTAATGTAACCAGTAACAAAAGGGCTAAAGATGCAACACTCGATTTCATTTCTTTTCCTGCGGTGGTTTGTTGAGTTTTGTTATGTCAATTTTGTAAATGTCATCAACTTTTAATTTGGGCCGAACTTTCTCGTAAATCATCTTAAAAAGCTTACTCCTGAGCCACAGAGCCCACACGAAGACACTGACGAAAAAAGATAACCAAATAATTCCGCTGCCCATTAGAATGCCTTTATCTAGCCCCAGTTTTGCAGCCTTATATAACAACAAAGCAGGCAAGCTAGCAATAAGAATGATGATTAAATACCCCAAAAT
>JAADGR010000527.1 GCA_013152225.1 Calditrichota bacterium | reverse complement strand
GATCTATTTCTCATGCCAACTGTTCTGCATTACCGGATATTTGCACGTCAAACTCGGCTGTTCCGGCAACAATATTTCTTTGAAATACATTTTTCGCACCACGGACGGCGTACTGAAGAGAATTCTTAAAATTCGATGCTTCTGTATAGCTTCCCAGACCCATCACCATCAGCTTGACGTTGTTCATGCTGTAATATTTTCCACGCCACTTTTCAAGAATTTTGTTGATCAATTCATCAGCCAAAGCGTTTGCCGCTTTTTCAATGGCCTTCGTTCCGCCCGTCACTTCATCAATGTGGGGAAAAGCAGCGTGCTTGCTGCCCGTTGCCAAAATCGTTCCCACATCGGCGTCGATATCGATAACGCGAGCGGTAATATTTGCCTGGCAGGATTTCATTCCGGCCAGGTTAAAGCCGCTTGCCACTTTTGCAATAGCTTTTCCCGTAACGACAACCTCGGCATTGAGCCTTGTTGCGATGGCTTTTGCCGCTTGCGGATCACCATTGATGGCCGCCACAATCGAGTCTCTTTCCCGGCTTTGGCGCACCGTTGCCGGATCGACCACATCGAAATTCTTTTCCATGAAACGATTGATCATCGCCGTTTCCGCGACATTCATATCCACCTGAAAATAATGATAACGATCCGGAGAATCTCCAATATTTTGCTCGTCGATCATAAACATAACGCGCGGATTGCCCATGCCCTGAATCAAATTGCGTACTGCATCGGCGTCATTTTTTAAATCGGATTGATCGACCGTTGCCGCAACCTGCACTTCATAAACCTCGGGCGCCTTTTTGCCTTCGGACAATATTTTATAATTGCTGACATAACCGCGGCTCCAGTTGAGAATGCGGTCTTCAACAACCATATAATTCTCAACTTTGGTCTGGGAATCGATATACGTTCCCAATGCCTGCTCGACAGCTTTTCGCAGGGCATCATCAATGGCGCGATCTCTTGCCGCGGCGACATCTCCATAAGTGATACTGCCAACGCCGACTGTCTGCACCTGGAGACCTTGTCCGGGGCTTTGTGCCGGAAGCAGTAACAATGCAACCAGCAATAAAATGACAAAGTGATAGAATTTCAATTCCACGGTATCCTCTCTTCTTCCCTGAAAAAATCAACAAACATGTTTTATAGAAAAGTCAATTTGCAGATAACTGGTTCCCATTGTAAAAATGGCCGGTATGGATAACCGGCCATAAATTTTCTTAGAATGTCATTCGCAATGCATTCTGAAAATCCCTGATGATGAGCAATGCATCGGCACCGGAGACCTTGTCGTTGAGGTGAAACGCACCGGTCATTTTATCAGCACTCATAATGCCGCGGTCGGTCATCAGGCAAATTGCATTGTATGCAAAATGCGAAGGATTGACGTCCGGGAATCTTGATGGCTGGCCAATATATTTGGTTGCCAGAGATTCATCACCCGTTGCCATAATCAGGATATTTTGCATGATCATGGCATAATTTGCTCTGGTTATTTTTTCATCCGGCCGAAAAGTATGATCCGGGAAAACATCCATTCCCCTGGCTTTGACAATATCTTTGATCCAGTTCTTCGCCCAATGATTGTTTATATCGGTAATTTCGGCTGCCTGAACAATCTGAGACGTCTGCATCTTTGTCGGATCTTCCGGTGCTTTAAAACCGGTATCGTAAGTCTTGGGACGTTTCTTTTCGATAATATCCATCAGCTTGAGTTCTTCCATCAAAAGCACAGCCAAATCCGCACGATCAATTTCCTTGATGAGCGCAATTTTAGCGCCGACTTTGGTGCCCGGTGCAGCTCTCTGGATTTTTTGCACCAGTTCCCATTCCGAATTGGCTTCCTTGGCAAAATCTCCTTTTAGTTCGATAACACGGCGAAAGGCACTTGCGGCCTGCCCGAACATGTAGGCGTCCTTGTAAGCCTCGCCTTTGTAAAAAAGCGCTTTGGCACTGTTCGGATTAATCTTTAAAGCATTGTCAAATTCTTTGACCGCTTTTTTCACCCAATCATCACCCTTTCGTTCCATGGTGATGACTCGCCCCTTAATTATACGGGCATCCACCGATTTTTTATTTTTTCCAATAGCTTTATTGGCAAGATTTAAAGCCTTCTTAAAATCACCACTTTTTGCTGCGACCAGAGCAAGGCCGGAAAAACCTTCTGCATAATCCGGATCAAGGGCAATGGCTCTTTGAAATTCATTGGCCGCTTCGGTCAGATTGCCGCGATCAAATTCCCGCATCCCCTGATTAAAATGATTATCAGGCGTATCGAGAACCGAAGCTTCCTTGATGGGCTTGGGACCACAACCCATAGTCATTGCGATGATGAGGACAACAAGGGGGATTAATAAAACGATTCGATTTTTCATTCGTAACTCTCCTCTTTTCGTGGGTTCAACAAATGATTGCAGAATTTCTAAAGATAGCTAATCAACGATAAACATGACTTTGCATTTATCAAGAAAATTCTGCGTGGCAGCCGCATTTCGAATGGATGCAGCGGCTGCATTGGAGACGACGATATCAGCCTTATTCGGCCCGGACACTCGAAGCGCTTTAACAACCAGGGGATTATTGGTTACACGATCATTAGACTTGGCGCGGCTGACATCTTTATCATAGCCAACCATGCCGATTTGCACGGCCCAATCACGTGAGACGTACTTGGAGCCGTAAACTTCCTGGCCGGTCTCATCAATGATTTTAGGTGCCATTGCCGGACGAATGCCAAGGCCTTTGGCATCCACAATCAGCCCGGTATATGCGCCGCCGCTTTGCTGTGCAGCCTGCGACCCGGCGCTCCCTCGACGAATCAACTGTACACCGGGTGGAACGGGTTTTCCAGCCGGCCAGGGCTGTCCGCATGTGGGACAGAGATCAGCACCGGCAGCCATAATCGGCGTCCCTCCCATTTGTTGAGGCAGAAGTGCATCCGAAAGAGCACCTGTAATCGGCATCTCAACGGTCACCTCGATATCGCCTGTGGACATGTATTTCGTATCCACGACAGTATAACCACGGACAATGCCGCGCACACGTGTATTGATGACGTCATTTTCCACGACATAATTGCGCACAGTGGTTTCTGAATTGAGAGTCATTCCTAAAATAGTTCCAAGCAGATTTCGAAGTGCTGCCAGTTTTGCAGCTTCGATCGCACCGGCACGTTGAGCTGTTTGCGGCATATTCGGATTAGGAGAGCCAATTCCGGTAGCTCTCAAAATTTGTGAAGACCAGTCTACAGTACCCGAATTACCAACCGGTTGGGTCACGGTTTGCGCCCAAAGCGATCCGCTAAAAACAACAAAAAGGGCTAACAGCAACAACAAAAGTCGATTGGGTTTCATTTTTTTCCTCCCACGTAAAATAACAATTGATTAATTAAGGGGAATTTCATTAATTAGGTAATTAATTGATACTTGCATCAAGTAAAACCTGCGGATGTTTTTCAGTAATAAAACATGTCGCTAAAATACGGAGCATCCTGATTTTTACCGGTGATTGTGCTCACAAAAGCCTTGATTGTATATAAACACAAAAGGGCTATAAAATATTCTACAGCCCTTTCGGTTTCATCTTGTTAAAATACTTATACTTCACTAATTTGTCAAGTTAATTTTAAATTAAATTCATTAAAAAAGGAGGAAGCCATGGCTGATCGACTTGGAGTCGGATTTGTTGGCGCGGGGTTCAACACAAATTTTCATGCCCGTTCCTGGGTGGGAGTAAGAAATGCAGACATCAGAGGTATTGCCGATCCGGACACGTCCAAAGCGGAAGCAACGGCTCGAGCCTGCCGAAATCTCGGCGTTGGCGATCCCAAAGCTTATGCCGATGTTTCGGAACTGGTCGCTGATCCGAATATCGACGCGCTGTGGATTTGTGCTCCGAATTACACCCGCATCGCTATTATGGAAACAATCGCAGAGGTTCTCAAATCGGGCAAGGGAACTCTCAAAGGAATCGCATGCGAAAAACCGCTGGCGCGGAATGTTGCCGAAGCAAAGAAAATGGTTGAAATTGTAAATGAACTGGGGTTGTTACACGGATACCTGGAAAACCAGGTATTTTCTCCATCCATCGTACGTGGAAGAGAGATTATCTGGCATCGGGGAGCAAAAGTTACCGGTCGTCCGTATCTGGCGAGAGCAGCGGAAGAACACAGCGGCCCGCATGAGTCCTGGTTCTGGTCGGGACAACAGCAAGGCGGTGGCGTGCTCAATGACATGATGTGCCACAGCATCGAGGCAGCACGTTTTTTACTGTCAGACCCTGATAAACCAAAAAGCGCCATGAGACCGGTAACTGTAAACGCAGAAATTGCAACCCTCAAATGGTCGAGAAAAGAATACATCGATTTGTTAAAAGAGATGTACGATAATCGCATTGATTACGGAAAAACACCGGCTGAAGATTTTGCCCGCGCAAACATAAATTTCGAAGACCAGGACGGTAACATTCTTGTGGCAGAAGTGACAACATCCTGGAGTTTTGTCGGGCCCGGGCTGCGCCTTAGTTTTGAAATGATGGGGCCGGAATATTATATGCAGATCAATTCGCTCGAACCGGAGCTGCACATTTTTTTCAGCCGAAAAGTTGTTGGTAAAGCGGGAGAAGACCTGGTCGAAAAGCAAGCGGCAGAACAGGGACTTATGCCGGTAATCTCTGACGAGGGACTGGTTTACGGCTATACAGGAGAAGATCGCTATATGGTCAACTGTTTCCTGGAAGGAAAAATGCCGGAGGAAAATTTCAACGATGGACTGCTCGTTTCCCAGCTTCTTATGACAGCATATAAATCCAGTGAAGAAGGGAAAAAACTGGCATTCGATCCTGCGGCGATTCAAGATTTTGTACCCAAAGTAGCCCGGGGAACTTATCGAGCCACAGACGCTATTCATACAGCATTCTAAAAATCCAACACGGCGCATATCCATTTTTTAATGCGCCGTTTTACAAGAACTTTTTTACATCTTGTGCGTTTTGAAAAGGAATCAGCAAACACTCGTGACATATCAAGACGAGAATTACAGACTCATCGTCGCCGGTAAAAATGGCGACAACGATGCCCTTACAAAACTGATACAGTCCCACAGCGAGTTAGTGCACAGCGTGATTTATTCAATTCTTGGCAACCGGGATATCGTACAAGATATTGCTCAGGAAACTTTTTTAAGAATGATTTCAGCGATTGATCATTACGAGTTCAAAGCTCCTTTCCGGGCCTGGCTGATTCGCATCGCAGTGAACTTGTGCCGCGACCACATGAGGAGAAAAAAAGTACGTCGTATTATTACAGGATTTCAAAGGTCTGATGAACAACAGCAAGAACGTGAGTTCATTGATAAGAGCCAAAATCCGCATAAAGATTTAATCGTTCAGGAAAGAATGGAACATTTACAAAGCGCACTTTTAAAACTTCCATCACAGCTAAGAATCGTTTTCGTTTTACGTGACATCCAGGATCTTTCTTACGATGAAATTGCCGGGACATTGAACTGGAGATTGGGAACAGTAAAATCACGACTTTTTCGGGCAAGAAAAGAACTGGCAAAAATTCTCAGTCCGTACCGGGAGGACTTTAAATGAAAGACAAATATTCTGCAGAAATATCGTTATACATTGACGACCAATGCACGCCTGCCAGAGCCGCAGAAATCCGCCAGCACCTGCAATCCTGTGACAAATGCCGAAAGCAATATCATGAATTTTTGGCATTAAAAAAAAATGCAAAAAGATTAAAATCTTTTAGCGTGTCGCCATTTTTTGCCGACAGGATTGTTGCAATGGCAAAGCGCAGAAAACAAGAATCCTTCTGGAGCGCTCTGGAGATCATTCCCCGGCCATTGCTTAATGCAGCTTTTATCCTTTCCGTTGTCATTATCGTTGTCGTTGCAATGCCCCGGCAGAGTGCCACAACGGCGAATGACTCTGCATCAAACATCATCGAAAGCAGCCTGGTATCGGAAAATGACTGGCCGCACCAAAGCCTGGAAACAAACGACGAGGCTTTGCAATTTGCACTCGATGAATCTGAAGAGGCAACAGGAGAAATCAAATGACCTCAAAAAAAACTGCGATCACTGTTCTCGTATCTATTTTCATTGTTGGGTTTGCGAGTGGTCTTGTTACCGACCGCATATTTTTTGCAAAATCAAGAAACATTCATCGACACCACCGTGGTGGTATGGTTTCAAAATTCACCAGGGATTTAAAGTTGAATGAACCACAACAGGAAAAGCTTAAAGAACTGCTCAAAACAATCAAAACACAATATGACGAGATC
Source organism: Calditrichota bacterium (assembly GCA_013152225.1). Taxonomy (GTDB): domain Bacteria; phylum Zhuqueibacterota; class Zhuqueibacteria; order Residuimicrobiales; family Krinioviventaceae; genus Hydrothermomicrobium. The sequence goes on along the minus strand of JAADGR010000527.1, from coordinate 22,371 downwards.
AGAACAAAAACAAGACCTGAATATAATAAAGTCCGAAAGAACTTTCATAACGAGTTTATAAAGATATTAAATGACAACCAAAAACAAAAATTTCTAAAAATGGAAAAAGAAAATAAAAAGAAAAGGCAAAAATCCGATAATAGAAATCATGAAAAATGAATACACAGGAGACAAATAAAGAATGAAGAAATGGTATATAGCATCAATAATCATTATAATCGCTGGAATAGTTATCTGGTTCACTTCAAGACCGGGGGATGCCAAAGAGGAACAGACCGCGTTTTTTCCTCAGGTTGAAAAAGTTCACCGAGGCAGCATCCGAGTCCAGGTTTCCACCACAGGCACCATCGAACCAATTAATAAAGTAGAGATAAAATCAAAAGCAAGCGGCCTCATAGAAAAGATGACAATTGAAGAATCAGATCATGTTAACAAAGGTGATCTCATTGCTAAACTGGACCAAAGGGACACAAAGAATTCCTATGATCAATCCGTTGCCGAACTGCATGTTGCCAAAGCAAGCCTGAAACAAAGCGAAAGCGATTTTAAGCGCAAACAGGAATTGTACAAAAAAGGATTGATCCCCGCAGTGGAATTTGACCAAGCCGAACTTGCACTCGTTCAGGCAAAAGCGCAGGTTGTTCGCGCTCAGGTCAGTCTCGACAATAATGATATCCGACTGAAAGACACAATCGTTCGCTCTCCCATTTCAGGAATCATTCTTACCAAAGACGTCGAAGAAGGGCAGATTATCTCATCGGGAATTTCATCTGTTTCCGGCGGGACTTTAATTGCTACAGTGGCTGATATGCGCCAAGTCTATGTGAAAGCGGATGTCGATGAAGTTGACATTGGAAAAATAGAGCCGGGCATGATTGCTCACGTTGTGGCCGATGCCTATCCGAACGAACAATTCACAGGCAAAGTGATACGCATTGCCGCCCAGGCAAAAGTTGAACAGAATGTAACGAGTTTTGAAGTGACAATCCAGGTCGACAATCCAACCGGCAAATTAAAAGCAGGGATGAACGTTTCCGTCGAGATATTGATTGCCGACAAACAAAACGTCCTGTTAGTACCGAACGAAGCATTAATGACGCAAGCGGAAATGATGCGGGAAATTGCCAGCCTGAAAATGGCGATGGGCGAAAGTGAAAAACCAAACAAAACAGGGAACGGCCAACAGGGCCGACCAGATACACAACGTAAGAAACCGGAGCAAAACAACTCGGGACAAACATCTGGTTTGAATCGGGGTGTCATTATCAAACAGGGCAACGACTTTAGGCCGCAACTGGTTAAAGTCGGAGTGAGTAATTTTGATAATACTGAAATTTTAGAAGGCCTGCATGAAGGACAACAAGTTGTGTATACTTTTTTCTCACGCGCAAAAGCCTCCAGCGATCAATTCCGCAAACGAATCATGTCGCGAATGTCGATGAGCAGCGGACTGAAGAAAAGAAAATCAAAATAATGACAGGATTTTAGACTATGCATCGCATCATAAAAAAACAATTTACAGAAATAGTGGAAAGCATGCGCATGGCAATGGCTTCCTTACTCGCCAACAAAATGCGTGCTGCATTGACAATGCTGGGGATTATCATTGGAGTCGCGGCCGTCATAACAATGGTTGGCCTGGGAAACGGCGCACAAAAAGCAATTGCCGACAGAATTCAATCCCTTGGATCGAATTTACTTTTCATAAGACCGGGATCATCGCGTTTTGGCCGCGTTCATTTCGGCGCCGGCAGCAGAATGACTTTGAAAAACAAAGATGCCGACGCGCTGGCAGAAAAATGCACAACAGCACAAGTTGTCGTCCCCGAGTTTAGCCGCAATGCCCAGGTTGAATTTGGGGCGAACAACTGGAACTGTCGAATCGTCGGTACAACACCGGATTTCGCAATAGCTCGCAGCTTTCCAACAACTGAAGGCCGCTATTTTAACGACGATGAAATGGCAAACAGCGAAAGGATAGCGGTGATTGGCACCGACGTACGCGACAACCTTTTCGCAAACATCGATCCGATCGGCAAGACGATAAAAATAAACAAGCATAATTTTGTCGTTGTCGGCTTGTTGACAAAGAAAGGACAAGTAGGTTGGATGAACGAAGATGACCAGATTATCATCCCGATCACCACTGCGCAAAGGCGCGTTTTCGGCACGGATTATCTGACAGGCATAACAATCAAAGTTTTGAACGATCAACTCGTCGATAAAGCGTTCATTCAGGTGGAAAAAATACTTCGCCGTCAGCATCGCTTACGCCGCGACCAGGACAATGATTTTTACATCCGCAACCAATCCGACATTATCGATACTTTTCAACAGACAAACAAGACGTTTGGTTTCTTGCTGGCATCTATTGCCGGTGTTTCTCTCATCGTTGGCGGCATCGGCATAATGAACATCATGCTTGTCTCAGTCACAGAACGGACCCGGGAAATTGGCATTCGCAAAGCCCTGGGCGCGCGCAAAAAAGACATCCTGTTACAATTTCTGATCGAATCTATTACCCTCAGTCTCTCCGGCGGCATCATTGGAATTTTAATGGGTATTTCCCTGTCCTATGTTCTCTCTACCTGGGCCAATTGGAATGCCACGGTCTCCATTATTTCTGTTTTTCTGAGTTTTGGATTCGCTACTTTGGTGGGATTATTTTTTGGAATTTACCCGGCAAGAAAAGCATCTCTGCTCGATCCTATTAATGCACTGAGGTATGAATAACTCTTGTTGGATTTCCGGACGCTCTACGCCCGGTTTACTGACATAAACTAAATATTATCATCTTTCAATACCCGACGCAGAGCGTCGAAACAAAGATTCCCACGCAGGACAGACTGTGTGAAAACGAACAAATTCCAGAAGTGCAGCCCCCTTTATTGGCTGCAACGCATAAAGGTGTTGCACTCCTCGTCTTTACACAATCTGAGGAGCGTGGGAACGAGAAATAGAAGGTATTATAAATGAAAAAACTTGAAAAGTTTGCCGTCTTAATTTCAATTTTGATGAGTATTACTATTATCGAAACGAACGATTGCTTAATCGCAGCGGAACAGCCGATACAGCTTCAAGCTCTAAACTCCATGCAGCGCGTACAACCATACAGCGCGGTTAAAGGAAAGAATATTGCCGAAATCAAAGCTGCCGGAAATGAATATGAGGCATTTCAGGTTGCCATAATTGCCGGTGCCGACAATCTTGAAAATGTACGGATTAAGATGTCTGATTTAAGGGGCAAAAACGGCAGGATCGGCAAGGACAATATCTTTCTGTATCGAGAAGAATATGTTCCCATCCGGCATTCGAGTCCGCGTGCCGGTTGTCCGCCGGGCCTCTATCCCGACCCTTTGTTACCGTTGAAAAACCCCGTGACCGGCGACCCTATTCAGGCACTTCGATTGGAAAGGGGGCAGGACGGCAGCCATTACGTCGGTGCAAAATACAGCGCCTATCCGATCGATATTTTTGCAGGACAAAACAAAGTGATTTGGGCTGACGTCTACGTTCCAAAGAATACTCCTGCAGGAATTTACAACGGTAAATTCAAGGCTGTCGCTGATGGAAATATTTCAGCAGAAATACCGGTCAAACTCACTGTCTGGAATTTTACTCTTCCCGATACGGCAACCCACCGAACGCATCTGGGAAACTTTTCCCGAATCGCGCAAGCATGGGGAATTGATTCGGGTTCTGAAAAATATCGACAGATTGAGTTGAGATTTTGCAAAGAGTTAGCCAGACACAGGGTCAATCCGCCTATTCCGCGCTCCCTCCTGCCGGAAGTGAACGACGACGGCTCCCTGACCATTATTCCGGAACGGCATGAAAAACTCAAGCGTTACATTGAAGAAACGCATCTGCTGGATTTTGAAGTGCCGCGCGCCAAATTTATGACCAGCACTTCAAACAGCCCGCTGGCGACTCCGGCGAATCAAACCGATCCCCTGGCCATTGAAAAAACCAAACGATATTATCGGGAATTCTATGATTATTTAAAAAAGAACGGCTGGGAAAAGCGCGCTTATCTTTATATGCTGGATGAGCCGAATTCGGTCAAAGATTACAAACAAGTGATCAATCTTGGCCAAGTCGTCAGGCAGGCCGCACCGGAATTGAAATGTCTTGTGGTCGAGCAAACCTATAAACACAAATCATACTGGCCGAATATCGATCCTTATGTTGATATCTGGTGCCCCTTGTTCAGCTTTATTGACCGAAAAACCATTCAGCAAAAAATCGAATCAGGAGATCAGGTGTGGTCATATACTGCTTTGGTGCAACCGGCTCCAAACTATTATCCACAGTATAAAAAGGTCAAAGGAAAAAACCCACCATACTGGCATATCGACCAGCCGACGATAGCATATAGAATTCCCCTTTGGATAAATAAACAATACGGCATCACCGGTTTGCTATACTGGACCACTGTACAATGGAAGGATGATCCATTCGCCGACCACCCAAGCATGGGCCCCTATTCCGTCGAATATTTCAATGGCGGGGGGATGCTTTTTTATCCCGGTAAAGAGGCCGGTTTTGACGGGCCGGTAACTTCAATTCGGTTAAAAAATTTGCGCGAAGGTCTGGAAGATTACGAGTACTTTGCAATATTGGAAAAGAAAGGCCAGCAAGCATTCGTCAAAGAGATTGTGGACAGCATTTGTTCCGAGTGGTGGAATTTTACTACGGATTCAAAGGTATTGCTCAAAGCGAGAGAGCGGCTGGCAGCAAAAATAGTTGCATTGGGGGAATAAACCGGACGCTGAATAGCTACACTATTTTTATTTTTAGAATCATTCCAGTGGCATGCGCCACGACAAGACGAATACGAACCAAACCAAATCGGAGATAAAAATGAACGCAAACATCAATCGTCGCACATTCGTTTCAAACCTGACATCCGGCGCAGTCGCGTTATCGGTGGCACCGGCAGTCCTGGGAAAATCGCAAAAAGGAAAATCATCATCTGACAAAACCGTTAAAATCGGCATCGTCGGCGGACGGTTTGGCGCGCAATTTTACTGGCATGAACATCCACACTGTAAGGTCACGGCTGTCTGCGACATTCGCCAGGATCGGCTGGATCATTTAAAAAACACCTACCACTGCGATGTCGGCTATAAAAATTTCAAAGATTTAATTGCCGATAAAAATGTCGATGCTGTTGGCGTATTCACACCGGCACCTCTGCATGTTTATATGGGTGTTGAAGCAATGAAAGCCGGAAAACATGTGATCAGCGCGGTACCGGCTTGTTCGGATGAAGAAGAAGGGGTGGAACTCCTGGAAACCGTTAAAAAAACGGGAATGATTTACATGATGGCCGAAACCAGCTACTATCATCGCGAAATTATATCCTGCCGAAAATGGGCGGCGGAAAAACGGTTTGGACAAATATTTTATTCCGAAGCCGAATATCACCACGATGGATTGATCGCCCTGATGTTTGAAGAGAACGGGCTGCCGAGTTGGCGACACGGTTTTCCACCCATGCATTATCCGACGCATTGCACCGGAATGATTGTCCCGGTTATCGGAGAGCGACTGGTAGAAGTGACGGCCACCGGCTGGGGTGACGACCATGAGGTGCTGCGAACGAATCTTTACAAAAATCCGTTCTGGAGTGAAACGGCGATGTTTAAAACATCAGGCGGAAATTCGGCGCGCGTTGCCGTTTACTGGAAAGTGGCTTCCGGCGGCACGGAACGAAGCCAGTTTTACGGGACGGAAATGTCATATTATATGCCGAGACCGGACGGAACGCCGGGAATTATCGCAGAACGGGAAAAAGGGATGTTGAGCAGAAATCAATATCGCGAGGCAAAAGTCAAAATGGCACCCTTTGAACAGCCTGATCACTATGAACTTTTGCCAAAGCCATTGCGGCATCCCAGTGGACACGGCGGATCGCACACATTCCTGACCCATGAATTTGTAACAGCCGTTCTCGAAAAACGTCAACCCACTGTCGACATTTACGAAGCCCTGGCTTACACAATCCCGGGATTCTATGCTCACCGCTCGGCTCTGGAAGGCGGAACGACTTTAAAAATACCGGACTTTGGACGGGCTGCATAAATTGACGTATCCGCTCAATATTTAACGGTAATTTTTGGAGTGCAACGCCTTTATGCGTTGCATAATTTTGCAATCCATAAAGTGATTGCACTCCTGAAAAATAAAATTGAAAAAAGTTTATATAACTAATTTGCCCTCATTTAATATTTATCAATTTGATTGACCTTGATTCTCCCCCGGTTGACAGCCTCGCGAGATAAATACCGCTCGGCAAATTACCTGCGTTCAGGCGGACCCGGTGTTCCCCGGCCTCCTGTTCTGCATTCACCAGGGACAGAATTTCCTGTCCATTTAAATTAAACAGGCCAAGATGAACTGCCGAGCTTTTGTATAAAGAATAAGTGATAGTCGTCTCGGAATTAAACGGATTGGGATAGTTCTGGTAAAGCTGAAACTGCTCCGGTACTGAACCGTCGGTCAGAGAAGGCTGTTCTACAGACGTTTCGGTAGAAATCTCGTGAAAAATAACAGCCCGACCGGAACCATCATAGTTTTCAATATCCTTTGTCTCCCAAACGGCGAGGACAAGGTTCGGCACCGCAGCATCGGCATCGGTTATGGCAATTCGGCAATCGGTTCCATAACTTTTATCACTCAGTTCAAGTGATGAGGCCAGCGGATTGCCCTGATCATCAAATGGGCGATAAGATGGATAGGCCAGCCAGCTTTTATCAGGCGGGGCTTCGTAAGCGTCTTCATAAATAAAATGAATGGTTTTATCACTCTGGCGGATGCGAATATCTGCATCCTTCTGAAAACTATTTGTGTGCTCCGATATCTGGATATCATCTGTCTGCGGTGTACCATCGTGATTAAAAATCCGAAAGTATGCGCCCTTACCGCTGCCGTCGGTTGCATCGCCGCCGCTGTTGTAAGGGAAATCCTGCCACATGATTACAAACCTGCCGTCATCAAAAACATCCACTTCCGGATATTCCTGATCATACCAAATTGGATCGGTTGAAGACAAATCTCCATTCGCCCTCTTTTGCATTTCAAAAACTTTGGTCGGCGCTCCCCCCTGCCAAACCGGTTTACAATCAAAAAGCTGAAACCAAATATCTTCATCTTTTGATTTGGATTCGAATGAACCGCTTGTTTTGGAATACCAGGTTGCAACCAGTGTCGAGTCGGGCCAAAATTTCAGACTGATTTGTTTCTGATCATAAGCCAGAATATCCGCAACGCTGATCCAATTCCCCAGTGCATTTCCATCACGATCAAAAAACTGCATAACAACATCATTGTTGTGCCAACCGATCGCAAACACACTGCCATCAGGAGAAATAGCTACATCAGGCCGTTTCCCTAATGCATAGATATCCGATCTTACCAGCGCAGGTTCGCGAATAAATTTTTCCCGACCATCTTTGCATGAAACAATGGCATAATGAATTTTTGCATTTTGTTCCCAGCTAACGACAAACCTTTCACCATCAGGAAAGGCCTCAAGGCTGGCGGTATCCGTTTTCGGCCCTGTGTGGTAAAATTCCCGAAAAGTTTTTCGATCATAGCTCACCGCAAAAATATTTTCATCGGCTCCGGAGCTTGTTTGAGATTCAAAGACAACAAGCACTGTTCCGGCATTATTGACAGCAATTTCAGGGCTATCCTGATGGCCATCAGTCGTAGTATTGACTTGAACACTACTGAGATAATGTGCTTGCGAAAATACCTTTGGAGAAATAAAAAAAACAACAAGAAGCAAAGATAGCAGATAAAATTCATACTGAAAAAATCCCGCTGAAACATGCACAAATTTTCTCACATCAATCTCCCATAAAAAAATTATAAAGTACACTTGCCACTAATTCATGCATGCCACCGGAAGCTAATTATTTTATCGTCACATGGACAGGAACACTAATGAGCGATTTTTGTTTGTCATTCGTACGAATTTTAATCTGGCCGTTAAAGTTTCCTTTTGATTTTGTATCTGACCATGCCACCTTGATAGTGTATTGTTTTCCCTTTTTCGTTTCTATCAGATCCGCCTTTAACTGCGGTGGATCGGAAATGACCTGTGAAATAGTGAGACCCGTGCCGAACTTTTTTGTAATTTTTATTGTTCGTTGGAAATTGTTAGTAACATTCAAGAGAACAGTGCCCGGCGAAACAGCAACCGTGGGAATAACGGAACCTGCTACAGGTATTTTTACAATTTTATCATACTGACAACTTGTAGCAAGAGTTACACTTTCTGCAAAACGTCCTTCCGGAAAGTTTTCGGGAATCGTTATCAAAACTTTATATTGCTTCCAATAGTCAGACACATTTGCAGGTTTTTTCTCATTTAATTTTTCCAATCGCACAAGGATATTGGGCTTGCTTGCTATGGCATGCACAGTAACAGGACCTTCTCCGATGGTTGCCACAGTAAGCTCTTTGGTCTGGCTTTCGCCCAAACGTGCATTGAAATAAGCGTGTGTCGCCGGTAATATCTTTACGCCGATGATGCTGCAATACAAATGCAGCGTAAGCTTCTTATTGTCCGGGTCGTTGGAAACAACGGTTATAGTTTTGTCCAACTTGCCGCGAAATCTTTTTGTGTCGACTGTTACAATTATTTTCCCCGTCTGACCAGCGGGGATGACCTTATCATAATCGGCCACGGTGCAGCCTCAAGTGGGAGCAACGCGCTTTAGCACAAGGTCTGCATTTCCCTTATTTTCCACAATAAATTCAGCCTGGGCCTTGTCGCCTGGTTTGACCAATCCGACGTGGATGCTCGTCGATTGAAACGAAATCTTTGGTGCTGCACTGCTTTCCCGGCTCTTGCCTTTTTGAGGCACAGAGGCATATAAAATACCGGCACCGATCAGTACGGTAAACATAAAAACCGAAACTAATCTGGACAAAAAAAGTCTGACATCTTTCCACATTCCAATAATCATCTCATCCTCCTTTTCATATCTGTCGCGATTTCCAACTATACCTAATATAGGTTTTCAACTATAAAAGACAAGAAACTTTTTATCCGGCGAAATTTTATAGCGGAAAAATCAGTTATTTTGATTTTAAAAAGGCACTTTAACAAAAAGCTTTGAATGGCTAACAAAAATTTATTACTTTGCGAAATAACTTGCCACAGCTCTTATATCCGCCCAACGACTTTTGTCCTATCTTCTATTGGCTATTTTGTACAATGCATTTACTGTTCTCCAGTTTCTTGTTGTTGCTGCCACATCCAATTTTTTCTCGAAAAAGTTATTTGATAATTTGGTCCTGCCATAACCATTCGGGCTGAAAAGAAATATTTTTTAATCTTGCTTCATAGAACATTTTATCCTATAATAATAAAATCGAACACGAAACATCAAACAAATGAAACCGAGCGCATGAAAAATAAAACGATACAAATATTTTCGCTTTTTATATTACTACTCTCACCGCCTCTCTTGGCACAAAAAAAAAGCACAATCTCCGGACAGATTATCGATAGTGCAACAGGGGAGCCGGTTTTTTACGTCAACGTTTTTTTGGAAAATACGACCGAAGGGACGACAACCGATACAGAAGGATTTTTCAGCATCAGAAATATTCCTCCCGGCATCTATAATCTTATTGTGCAGCACGTCGGCTATGAGATTAAAGTGCTTCAGGTGCATCTTTTGCATCCGGATTCTCTGAAATATAATATTCTTATTAAACCCCGCGTCATTGCCGGTAAAGAAATTCATGTGTTTGCCAATAAGCCGAGTGAATGGAAAAAGAACCTGGAAAAATTTACAAAAATTTTCATCGGCACCGATAGAAATGCACAAAAGGCCCCAATTGAAAATCCACAGGTCATCGATTTTTTTACAGATTCAGAGACAAACAATTTTCGCGCCGAGGCACAAGATGTCATTTTGGTCAATAATCAGGCGCTGGGGTATCGCGTGCATATTATTTTGCGCTCATTTACTTTTTCAGAGACGGGCGGCAATTACAGGATTCACACACGTTTTGAACTGCTTACACCTCGCGACGAAAATGAACGCCGGGAATGGGAAAAAAATCGCAGGCAAACTTTTTCAGGCTCTCTCAAACACTTTTTATCGGCCATGGCAAGAGACAAACTGGACGAGGAAGGTTTTGAAATTTATGGCGCAAATTATTATCTTTCCCGGGACAAGTCCTGGATAAGAAAATTTTATTTTGATGGAACACTTCGAATTGTTTACAGGCAAAAGCATGTCAATTACATTTCTCTGGAAAAGAAATATGCTTTGATCGACCGGCTTGGCAACCTGCTCTCTCCCCTGGCAATTACCAAATCGGGGGAATGGTATGACGAACGCATCGCCGATTTGCTGCCGTGGGATTATTATCCAAAGGGAAAAAATAAATAGATTGTCAATTCATTTTTGGTCATAACTATTTTATCTTTTTATCAACAAAAAAAGATAAAATAATTATAGACCCTAATTTTCCCTTGCATTTAACATAGAAAAGCGTTTATTTATCAGAAAATAATTCGTTCAAGAACAAGGCGGGAGATCGTGGAACAGACCAGCATCTTTTTCAGATTTGGCGCGGCGCTTTTCATTGGAATTCTGATCGGCTTGCAGCGCGAATATGCATTCAACAAATTAGATAAAAATCTTTCTGCTGGGGTGCGCACTTTTGCTTTAATGGGACTAACCGGCAGTGCCGCGGCGTTTTCTTCCGACATGCTGAAATCACCCTGGCCATTTGTGAGCATCATTGTCATCTTTGGGGCATTGCTCAGCGTTAACTATTTCATCGAAGCATGGCGCGGGGAAGCCGGTATGACGACCGAAATTTCAGCGGTACTGACGGTGCTTGCCGGTGCGCTGGCATACTGGAATCATGTCACGTTGGCCGTCGCATTGGGCGTCATGACAGCAGTTTTGCTTTCCGTAAAAATAGAACTGCACAGTTTCGCCAGACATCTCACCAGAGCAGATGTGCTCTCCACGCTCAAATTTGCCGTTATCACCGCAATCATTTTGCCGACTCTTCCCAATAAAAACTACGGGCCCGAACCATTCAACTTGTTTAATCCGTATTCCATCTGGCTTTTGGTTGTCCTTATTTCGGGGATCAGTTTTGTCGGCTATGTTCTTATAAAAATTGCCGGACCAAGCAAAGGCATCGGTCTCACCGGTTTTCTCGGCGGGCTGGCTTCCAGCACTGCCGTAACGTTAAATTTTGCGCAACGCAGCCGCTCAAATCCCGAGCTGGGAAAATCCTTCGCGCTCGCTATTCTCATTGCCTGGACAGTCATGTTTCCGCGCATCTTTATTATTGTTTTTGCGCTCAGCAGCGGCCTGGCGAGACAACTTCTTCTCCCCCTTAGTATCCTGGTCTTTGTCGGCGCAGCATATTGCCTTTATCTTTTTCGGGTTCTTCGTACGGATAAAAGTAACGAGCAGGTATCTTTCTCAAATCCTTTCGAACTGGGGCCGGCAATAAAATTTGGCGTGCTCTTTTCTATTATTTTGTTGATATCAAAAGCGGCGCAGTTCTACCTTGGAAACACCGGAATCTACATTGCGAGTATGGTTTCCGGTATCGCAGATGTTGATGCGATCTCGCTTTCGGTAACAAAACTGACCCAGCAAGTGGGAGGCATAAACTTTACCATTGCAGCAAGAGCGATTATTTTTGCGTCCATTGCCAATACGTTTTCCAAAGGCGGCATTGTTATGATCGGCGGTTCGAAATCCCTGCGACGTGCCGTACTGCCGGGATTTATCCTGATTTCAATTTTCGGAATTCTAACGGCTTTGTTCATCTGACAAATATCTTTTAACCAAACAACAGGCTCCATGCAGAAAACACCCCAATCCATTCTCAAAACTATTTTTGGCTATGACGAATTCAGGCCACTGCAAAAAGAGATTATTGAAAATGTTCTTCAAAAAAATGATACGCTGGTCATCATGCCGACCGGCGGCGGCAAATCTCTTTGTTATCAAATTCCTGCGCTGATATTCGACGGCCTCACCATTGTTATCTCACCCCTCATTTCATTGATGAAAGACCAGGTGGAACAACTTGTCGAGTTAGGCGTCGATGCGGCATTTCTGAACAGTTCGTTATCTCCGCAGGAATACCAGCGTACGGTTGATAAAGTCAAAAACAAAAGCCTCAAATTGCTTTATATGGCACCGGAAGGTCTGTTGACGGACAAAATATTAACACTGCTTTCCACGCAAAAAATCGATTGCCTGACCATCGATGAAGCGCATTGTATTTCCGAGTGGGGACACGATTTCCGGCCGGAATATCGTCAACTGGCTAAAATAAGAAAAAAATTCCCGCACGCTGTTTGCATTGCCCTTACCGCAACAGCAACACCGCGGGTACAAAAAGATATTCAGGTAAATCTCGAGTTCGACGTATCCAATGAATTCATTGCCAGTTTTAACAGGGAAAATCTTTTTCTGGAGATTACCCCAAAAAATAATCCGGCAATGCAGACACTCGAATTATTAAGAAAATATCCCGATCAATCAGGAATCGTCTATTGCCTGACGAGAAATCAGGTCGATGAACTTGCGGCTTTCCTGGCAGCGCATGATTTTTCGGTCAAACCATATCACGCCGGTCTTGCAGATGACGATCGCAAGACAAACCAGGAACTGTTCATCAAAGACGATGTGCAAATTATTGTCGCCACCATCGCTTTTGGCATGGGAATTAACAAACCGAATGTCCGCTTTGTTGTCCATTATGATCTGCCGAAGAACATCGAATCGTATTATCAGCAAATTGGCCGCGCCGGACGCGATGGACTGCGATCCCATTGCCTCCTTTTATTCGGCTATGGCGACCTGCAAAAAATCAGGTATTTTATCGACAAAATGGAAAATGAAAAAGAACGGCGCATCGCTTACATCCACCTGGATGCATTGGTCGGGCTGGCAGAGACACAAATTTGCCGCCGCATTCCGATGCTGAATTATTTTGGCGAAAATTATCACGAGCAAAACTGCGGCATGTGCGATAATTGCGTCAGGGGTAAAAAAGAGATGGTGGATATTACGGTCGCTGCACAAAAATTTCTTTCCTGTATAAAAAGAACAGAAGAACTTTTCGGCGCGAATCATATCATCGATGTGCTGCGCGGTTCCGAAAATAAAAAAGTCCTTGATTTTGGGCATCATCATCTTTCTACCTACGGCATCGGCAAAGAATACAGCAAACAGCAGTGGCTCCATCTCGCACGGCAATTTATCACCAATGGTCTGCTGAAAAAAGACGTGCAGTACGGCAGCCTGAAATTGACTGAAAAAGCGACCGCTGTTCTTTTTCAAAACGAAAAAGTTATGGGAATGGTTGAGGAAGAAAAGCCCGCCTTTTCCCGTATCCGCGATATCGATCTCGATTACGACCGTCCGTTGTTCGATCTCCTGCGCAAGAAAAGAAAAGAGATTGCCGATCGCCAAAATTTACCACCCTATATTATTTTTTCCGATAAAAGCCTGATGGAGATGGCAGCATTTTTTCCGCAAAGCCGTCGCAGCCTGTTGGATATGCATGGTGTGGGTGTAACAAAAATCAATCGTTATGGGACGGCTTTCCTGGATATTATTTGCAAATACTGCGCAGAACACCACATTAAAGAGAAACAAAAAAGCGGGCAAGCGGATATTCAAACAATGCACAAACCGGTCAAAGGAAAACGCCACATCGAAATCGGTGAAGCTTTTGCCAAAACTCAATCCATTTTTGAACTTTCAACTCAATTCGGAATCAAACAAAGCACAATCGTTGCTCATCTTTTACAATACGTTCTTGAAGGTCATAATATTCCTGCCGGTGATATGCTGGCGCTCTCGTCGCTTACACCTGTCGAGCAAAAAACTGTGTTGGCAACATTTGATCGCCTGGGAACAAAATATCTCAAACCGGTTTATGAAGAATTGGGAGAAACAATTGGTTACGAAAAACTGCACTTGTTACGAGTGTATTATTTGAGTCAGGGGAGAAAAACCGATGGACAAAATTAAAATGAGGATGACCGACAGGCTGCAAGTGGACAATTTTCCCGAACTTAAAATGGGATGAAAAGACGCAAACCGGAGACCGGAAATGTTTCAATCACGAGATCGGGACTAAAAATTCTTGTAACCGTAACGCATTTTTTATCGCATAACCGCCAATATCATTGTTGAAAAAAACAAACACATCCATTCCCTTATCATTCCATTCCGCAATTATGTATGCATCCTTTTGCAGCATCTCCGTTGAATAATCCGAGGCATAGGCTGCGCCGGGACCGTGTCGACGCAAGTAGATAAAATCTGCCGTCACCGGCGAATCGACATTCAGACCAGGCCAATCCGCAAAACACAGGGCAACACTATTTTGCTGTAATATCTCAAAAGCTTCATCGTTCAGCCAGGACGCATGGCGAACTTCCAGGGCAATGCGCAAATGAGGAATAATTTTCTGATTCAAAATGACATGCAAAAAGTTTTGCAACCGCCTGCTATCGTAAGTCAATGATGGTGGGAGCTGAACCAGTACGGGCCCCAGTTTTTCACCCAAAGCGGAAATACTTTCCAAAAACTTTGCAGTACCGGATTCGGGTTCCGTTAATCTTTTGAGATGGGTAATGTAGCGGCTTGCTTTAATGACAAACGAAAAATCGTCAGGAACTGTCAGTCGCCATTTTTCAAAAACCGGTTTTTTGAGCAAGTGATAAAATGTGCTGTTAACCTCGACTGCCCGAAAATGCTTACTGTAAAAAGCCAGCCATTCTCTCTGCGACAACTTTGGCGGATAAAACACGCCATCAGCCCAGTGCTTGTAATTCCATCCCGAGGTGCCGATATAGGCACGTCCTTGTTTAACATGGGTCATCATTTTAGCATTAAAAAGATCCATACGGTTTGAATTCTTAACCATTCAGGTAAAACCAGCCTTTTTAAAGCTGTCGCTTTAATGTTTCACCCGTCAAAAAAACGTGTTATCAGGGAAATAAATAAAATTAATTACTTATCACCCGGCCTCCCGAAATATCACCTCTTTATACTATATTAACAGACACTTACAGTACCGTTAAAATGTGTACCCCATTGCGTTAAAAACATGGTACGCACATTGCATTGAGCAAAAGCAGACGTGCAACTTGGACAAACTTATTCTATATAACGAGAGGAATGAAATCATGTTCCCAATCGAAAAAAAAATCTTGACGGCTCTTGGTATCCTTTTTTGGATACTGCCACTTTATGCAGGTGATAATTCCCAGCAAGCGGTAAAATTAGGTCTTCACTATGGAATTCTAAACTTTCAAGGTGATGTGTCCCCGGACAAAATCGGTAACTATGGCGAAGGCACTGTCACATTTCCGGTTTCCAAAAAGTTTTCCGTTTTGCTTGCCGGTGGATATGGCGTTCAGCGTTTTATTCCTTACAGTACGTTGCTAAACACACAACTCATCACAAGTGATGTACGCGGTATCTTTCGATTTCCAGTCCACTCTTTTATCTCGCCCAAATTTTATCTTGGCGCCAGCATCATATACTTTACGCGCGGAAACTGGCCTTCATACTGGGACGGTGCCGGACTTGCCGGCGGGGGCTTCGATATAGGGCTGAGCAAACGCCTGAGTCTTTCTTTCACAGCGGATTATCGTTTTACCACCGGCGATGATTTTGATGGCATTGCAAACGGCGGAAAAGATGCGTATCTCACAGCAAAAGCCGGCATTCAATATTCGTTGCCCACAAAAGAAAGTCACAAGTCACATCTGCTGGCCAGGACGCTCGAATACCACGATGGAGGAGAGCAACAAAGAAGTAACCTTCCAAACTGGGTGAATGCAACAGAGACAAGCGCCACTGGAAACGTCATTGCATCAAAAACCGTAGCAACCCCTGATACAGCCGATATAAACCGAATCCAAATGCTTGACGATCTTATTTATGTAAGAAATGAAACCATCCAGGCAGTAAAGAATAAACTGCGAAAATTGGATCAGAAAATTTCGTCTCTGGAAACGGTTTTGGAGCAAAAAAGCCCAAGCCGAACGGAAACATTGAGCACAGAAGATTTTTATAATGAATATAAAATTGCAGTACAAAAGTTTGATGAGAGAGATTACAGCGCAGCAGCGAACATTTTCAAATCATTAATGGCACAGGACCCCACAAACAGGCTGGCCAGCAATTGCCAATACTGGATCGGTGAATGCGAGTACGCGACCAAAAATTTCGAAAAGGCAGTTGACGCTTTTCAACGAACGCTGGAATATCCCAATTCGACAAAAACAGACGATGCTTTAATTATGCTGGGCTTATCTTTCAAAAAAATCAATCAGTTCAAAGTTGCAAAACAATACTTTGAAAGGTTGCTGGCAGAATATCCGGATAGTGAATACGCAAACTTGGCAAAAAGATCTATCGCTTCTCTTTAGAATTTATTACTTCAGGTGGATCGGATCGTCTGTCAATCATCGAGATGATTTCACCAAAATAAATTCTATGCTGGTCTTTTTTCCTCTAGTTCTTTTCAATTTTCGCATTAAGGAAATGGTCGGGATTGAAGTCCTGCCAATAAATCTTACGACACTCAAAAATCAAGTACGCCTCGGCAAATAAAGGCGCAGCAATCCACGTTAAAGCTGTAGGTGTCAACCCGGCCATTTTTATTTTACCTCCATCCTTGCCGGATTTTGTCCCAGGTATGTTTAATGCTTTCCTTTACCTTTCTTCAAAAGCACAAAGTGTGAATGAATCATAGCTCCCGATCCTCGGTTTGGCATTGAAAAAGACGGCAGCAAGACTCTCGATAAAAATCAAAAAACCGTACGAATCCTTTCCACCGCAACAATTAATCCAGCACCATTTGCATTAATAATTCTATTGTTTTGCATACTAAATCCGCTCTTGCTTTCGTCCACAATAGTAGATATATTTTAAAATCCGGCAAGATAATTTTGGACGAAGAAAAAACGACTCGGCAAAGACGAGTCAGTCCTCTTTCGAGAGGTGAACTTTTCCCACCGTCCCAAGCTCCCGCGCTTGGGATGGAAATATCTTGAGGAGCTTCATCATAACGAAGCAAAGCTTTCCGAGTCATTCCATTCCCAAACAGGAATTTGGGAATGAGGAAAGCCATTTTTTAGTGAGCCGCTCAATCCAAAATATTTTAATCCCGTGGAGTATAAACAATGTTAAATGCAAAATCCATCCAAATTTCCTGCGTGCAAATGCACTGGGCTAAATCCATCGAGTTCAATCTTGAGAAAACGCTGCATTATATCCAGGCCGCAGCGGAATACGGCAGCCGGGTAGTGTTGTTCCCGGAGGCAAATCTGACGAGCTATTACTTTCCTTACGCTGTCAAACTCGATCCGGCAAAAATAAGGGATGCGCTTGACAGGACTTGTGAAGCGACAAGAAAAAATAATATCTGGGTGATTGTCGGCAGCATTAAAAAGACATCCGACCGCTATTTGAATCTTGCCCATGTTATCAATCCGCAAGGAAACATTGTGCACGAGTATGCCAAAGTGAACATGGCGGGAAGCGATGAGAAAAAGTATTGCCGCGGCGGCAACAAACTATCACTGTTTGAAATTGACGGCATTCTCTGCACGCTCGTTATTTGCCGGGACGGCCGCCACCCCGAGTTGTACCGGATTCCGGCGATGGCCGGTGCACAAATCCTGTTTCATCCTTCGTGCAGTTCCGATTCCATTGAAGCGGTTGCGTGGAAACGCACCTCCGGCCGCGCGCAGCAGCCGGTCGGGCCGAACACAAAAATATTTCATTGCGTCGCCAATACCATCGGCCAGTCACCGGACGGAAAGCAGACTTCCAGCGGTGGGTCATTCATTCGCGAACCTGCCGGACTTCCGTTAGTCGAAGCAGGATATTACCGGGAAGAGATGATTACCGCCGTCCTGGATATCGATCGCGCCGACAGGTCGTATATTCTGGACTCAATGGAACATCCCCCCTTCCTGAAAAAGTATTGGCATGAGATGATCGAGGATATGAAATCGAGAGCAGATATACTTGTCAAGGGTTAAAATGTAACAAATACTTGTCATTGCGAGGAGTGAGGAACGAACGACGAAGCAATCTCATAACTGCCTGTTAAGTATGAGATTGCTTCGCTTCACTCCGTTTCGCTCGCAATGACATAACCCAAAAAGTATTTTTACAAACTAACCCATGGATGTCGAACAACTGCTCAGGATTCGATAAAAAAGAAAAATTAAATTCCAGCGTTTTCCCTACAAGGTTCCTTCTGAATGACGCCCTGGGATGAGTTACATCCTTATCGATTTTTTAGTAGTTGAAATTTCTGCACCATTCTTTAGGCGTATTCTTCTGCTTACGACAAATTTGCTGAACTAAAAGTAATCATTTATTTTGAATTCTTTCCCGATGCCCGTTTTGTTATCGCCTTGAGGCTGTCTCCAAATTGATTGACAAATTTTTCTATTTCATTCGGATTTTTCCCGATATATTTCATAACAGAATCGAATTCCTGGCGTGTGTACTTGTTTTTTGCCAAAGCGGAATCCAGATACGCACTGCGATTTTCGAATTTTGCAGTATCCGAAGCTGCGATGATAATGTAGGATTTAAAAGTTTCAACGAATTTGTCCAACTGCTGCGAAGGAAGTTTTTCGTCTTTTTTTCGGCAGGAGAAAAGTGTTAACAACATTGTTAAAATGATAAAATATCTCATTTTTTACCTTCATCGAAAAGGGTGGGTATAACAACCAGATATTTTCAAGTAACTTGCCAGAAATCCGGATTCTGAATTTAACATAGACAATCTAAAAAAATAACCATCCATTGTCAAGTTTACGTTTGCAAAAATGACTTGATTTTGGAGTGTATTTTTGATATTTTGAAAACCTGTTTTTCATTCCGCCGATGATTGCATTCGGCTTTTTTTGTGCTTTCACATCGGATTATAAAATTCGCAGATTGAAACTCTGTTGTTCCAGGATTGTTAATCCATGGCAAAATCCAGAAAAGAAAAGACACAGTTTGTTTGTCAGAATTGCGGTTATGCTTTACCCCGCTGGCAGGGCAAGTGCCCGTCTTGTAATGAATGGAACACTTTTGTTGAAGAAAAAGTCGCCCCTTCTTCTGCAACCAATGCGCGAATGGGACGTGGTTCCGATGTACAAGCCATTGTTCTCGATGACATAAAAACAGATCAGACATCACGGCATCCCACAATCAGCGGCGAATTCAATCGGGTACTGGGCGGAGGGATTGTCGCAGGATCAGTCATTCTTGTTGGCGGCGATCCGGGAATTGGTAAATCCACACTGCTGCTGCAGGAAGCTGCCGGGTTAAGCGTGAACAATTTCAAAGTTCTGTATATTACCGGCGAAGAGTCGGTACAACAAGTAAAAATGCGGGCGCAGCGATTATCTCTTTCTTCCGCAGATCTTTATATCATGGCCGAAACCGATCTGGATTCCGTTTTGGAAAAGAGTGAACGTTTGCAGCCCAATTTGTTGATTGTTGATTCCATTCAAACGATGTATACGAACAAACTCGTCAGTACGCCGGGAAGTGTGGGACAGGTTCGCGAGTGTGCTTTACAGCTTATTCAGATTGCAAAGAGCAAAGGAATTCCGGTATTTCTTATCGGCCACGTGACCAAGGAAGGTTATCTCGCAGGGCCAAAAGTTTTGGAGCACATGGTGGATGCGCTTTTGCTTTTTGAAGGAGACCGTGATCATTTTTATCGAATATTGCGTGCAGTGAAAAATCGTTTCGGATCGACGCGGGAGATTGGCGTGTTTGAAATGAATGAGCATGGCCTCCGCGATGTTCCCAATCCTTCGGCTGTTTTTCTGGCCGAACGCCGCGCCGGAGAAAGCGGTTCTGCTGTAATCTGCTGCATGGAAGGGACAAGACCCATTCTCGTAGAAGTCCAGGCCCTGGCCACGACGTCAAATTATGGTTTGCCGCAACGCAGTTCCATTGGATTCGACGTCAAAAGAGCAAACATGCTTTTGGCTGTTCTGGAAAAAAGGCTGGGTTTCAGAATGGGAACCATGGATGTTTTTATCAATGCTGTTGGCGGCATGCGCATCGATGAAACGGCTGCTGATCTCGGCGTCATTACTTGCATTGCCTCAAGTGTCCGCAACCGTTCACTTGATGGTGAATCGGTTATTCTCGGTGAAGTTGGCCTCGGCGGCGAAATTCGTTCTGTTGCGCATATTGACAGCAGACTGAGCGAAGCGGAAAAGATGGGTTTTAAGCGTGCTGTTATCCCCAGAGGGAATACGAAAAATCTTTCACACAAAGGTAAGATTCAAATTTTGCCGGTGTCAACCGCGCAACAGGCATTGGACATTGTTCTGCAATGACAAATCAATGGAACTCGTGGCCCTATGAGAAAGTTTGAGCAGTGGAATTCAGAATCGTTCGCAAAGACAACCTGACAAGGGCACGGGCGGCCGTCCTGCAAACAGCACACGGCAAAATCCGCACGCCGGTCTTTATGCCGGTTGGTACGCAGGCCACTGTTAAGACGATTACGCCCGAGGAACTCGAACAACTCGGAGCGCAAATTATTCTCAACAATACGTATCATTTATATTTGCGTCCCGGCCACGAGCTTGTGAAAAATGCGGGCGGCCTGCATCGCTTTATGGCCTGGCATCACCCCATTCTAACAGACAGCGGCGGCTATCAGGTTTTCAGTCTTACTGAACTGAACAAGATCACGGCAGACGGATTCAAGTTTCGTTCACATGTAGATGGCTCGAAACATTTTTTCAGTCCGGAGAAGGTTGTTGAGATTCAGCGTGACCTGGGTTCGGACATTATGATGGTGCTGGATGAATGCGCACCTTATCCGTGCGATTATTCTTATGCCAAACGTTCAAACAAATTAACCATCGAGTGGGCGAAAAAAAGCATCGACACATTCAAAGCAACACAACCGCGTCACGGCTACGATCAGGCGCTCTTTGCCATCGTACAGGGAAGCACTTATGCCGATATTCGTCGCGAGAGCGCAAACGCTCTCGTCGAAATGGGATTCCCCGGCTATGCCATAGGCGGACTTTCCGTTGGTGAGCCGAAACCGGCAATGTACGACATGACAGCGGTGTGCACCGAGATATTGCCCGAAAATAAACCGCGCTATTTAATGGGCGTCGGAAAACCTCCGGATTTGCTGGAAGGAATCGAACGCGGTATCGACATGTTCGACTGCATTCTTCCGACAAGAAACGGAAGAAACGGAACGGTTTTTACATCTCATGGTCCTGTCAGCATCAAAAATGCCAGGCATCGCGATCAGTTCATTCCGTTAGACCAGAAGTGCGATTGCTACACCTGCCGTACATTTTCGCGCGCCGCGCGCCTATTTACGGCATCTTTTCCAGGCAAAAGAGCTTTTAATTCTCAAACTGCTCAGCTATCATAATTTGCATTTCTATATCCGATTGATGGAGAAGACCCGAAAAGCGATACTGCAGGGCAAATTTAGTGAATGGAAAAAAAAGTTTCTTGAAAAATATAATTCCGGTGATGTAAGTTGATTTTAATGTAGATTAATCCAGTAATTTAAAAAAGTAGAGGAGGAAATCGTGAATTTATTTTTATCTATCGTTGCTATGACAAGTTCCGGCCAAGGCACGCAGGGAAACCCAATGGGCTTTTTCCTGCCCATCATCCTTATTTTTGCCATCATGTATTTGCTCATTTTTCGTCCCCAGGCGAAAAAGCAAAAAGAACATCGCAGAATGCTCGATGACATGCAAAAGGGTGACCGTGTGGTGACAGCAGGCGGCATCTATGGTACAATAGCCGGTATCAAAGAAAAAGAAGGTATTGTGATTTTAAAAATTGATAACAATGTCAAAATTGAAATCACACGCTCATCCATCGCCAGAACACTGACAGGTTCTGAACAAAAAAAATAAAATTCGGAAAAATTTTTGAAAATCATTTTTATGGGGACACCAGATTTCGCGCTCCCCTGTTTAAAAACACTGCTTGCAAGTCATCACGATGTTGCAGCAGTAGTGACGGTTCCTGATAAACCAGCCGGACGGGGGAATAAGCTGCGGCCGTCACCCGTCAAATTGTTTGCACTGGAACACGGAATTCCTGTCTTGCAGCCGGAAAAGTTCAGGGACGCAGAATTCCTGCACAGCCTGCGGGCGTTTGCCGCGGACTTGTTTCTCGTGGTTGCATTCAGGATTTTGCCTGAAGAGGTTTTTTTAATGCCCCCAAAAGGGACTGTCAATTTGCATGCCTCTTTATTACCCGCATATCGCGGTGCTGCTCCCATAAATTGGGCGCTTATTAATGGTGAAAAAGA